>JAQCFT010000460.1 GCA_027619545.1 Verrucomicrobiota bacterium
TCATGACCTGATCATCACTGTATTTGATTCATGATGCAAATACGTACTTAAATCCATGCCGCACTTATAACGTTTGCCAGAAGTAATTTCAGAAAAAACTCTGCGTCCCTATCCCGCGAATGCGGGAGGGCGTGAGGATAAGAAGCATCAGCGAGCCCCTTATGCGCAAATACTTTTGGCAATCAGTATAAAACCCGGAACCATCCCGCCTTTGAATCTTGAAGTGCCGTTCGTCTGCCAAAATCCGAAGAACCACCATCTTACATGACAAACCGAACGTTCCGGGCATTCGAGGGGCATACCTTCACAGAAGGGGCTGGGGAGAAAAATGAGAATGCCGACTTTTCGTCGGCATTCTCAGAGATTTTATATTTGGGTGAATTCGGTTCCAAATCAGAGCCCCAGCAGGTAGGTATCCATGCGTTCTCCGACCTCTTTAATACGATGACGATCGCCACCAGAGACTTCAGCCGTTGCCCAACCGGTGTAACCGATTTCATGCAAGGCAGCTCTCACATCCGCCCAATCCACGTCTCCGTCTCCGATTTTGCAGAAACCATTGGAAACTCCCCAGTCTTTGACATCCAGTTTTGCGATACGGGAGCCCAATGTGCGAATCCACTCAGCGGGTTTTCCAAATCGTTGATGATTTCCAATATCGAAGTAAGAACCAACCCAGGGACTGTTGATTTCGTCAATATAGGCCGCCAACAAATAAGCAGACTGGTTGTTGTCTCCTTTCGGATCGTAAAGAAAATTGTTCCACACATTTTCGATCAGAATCCGAATCCCCAACTTGGAAGCTGTAGGCAGAGCCTTGCGAATCTGCTCAATGGAACGGGTCCATACATGACCATGAGACTCCTTCTCCGGATCACGTGCCGCACCGGGTACCAGCAACACCGCGTTACCTCCCACATAATGAGAATCGCGAATGGCAGTCAACAGGCCCTGCAATCCTTTTTCCCTGACCTCGGGGTCCGGATCGGAAAGGCGTGTTCCCCAGTGAATGGAATCCACTACTCCGTGAATAGGGAAGTTCAACTCCCGGCTTGCCTTGAGAGCTTCTTCCTTATTGACACCGCCCGGACTGTTGAGTTCCGCTCCGTCGAAGCCCATTTCCTTCATGAGCCTGAACTTTTCAATCAACGGAATATTTTCGTTGAACATGCCCATCTTGACGGATTTATAGATCCGCTTCTCCCCAGCCAGATGGTGATCGGCTTTGAGTTTCAAAAATGGAAATCCGGATAATCCGGCAACAAACGAACCTGCCATCGCCCTGGAGGATACGGACAGGAACGAGCGTCGATCAAAAGGTGCATTCAATTTCATAAGGATGAACTTTCTAAAACCATCAACTGACTCGACTAAACGAACGGCGTCACGCCCGGCAGGGACATCGGCCGAATGGGAAGTTCCATGTTGGGTTCGAAGAAGTCAGGCACCAGTTTTTCCTGCGAATTCATCGCCTGTTCCCAAGTAATCTCCTTGCCCGTATAGGCCGCCATGCGCCCCATCAATCCCATCATGGTACTGCTGGTCATCCATTCGCCGTCGTTGATCGGGTTGCCTTTTCGGATGGATTCAAACAATTCATCGTGCTCGGTTTGATACATGTCATTGTTTTTACCTTGATAACGCCAGTTTTCTTCACCACGGATCTGAACGCGCGACCACCCGAGGATCTCACCTATTCCTTTGGCGCCATGAATGTAATCATTGTTTTCATTGTGACAACCGGCAATCTGACGGCTTCCCAAATAAGCGCGCAATCCGTTGGCGTATTCGTAGTAAACCGCAAAATGATCAAAGATATTTCCACTATTATTGGGGATTTGACGTCCGCCTGTGGCAACTGCCTTGACCGGGGGTTCGTCTTTCATGCACCAGGCGATTTTATCCACACTGTGAATCGCCTGCTCAACCAGACTGTCTCCGCTGAGCCAGGTAAAATTGTACCAGTTGCGCACCTGCCAATCCAAATCAGACATCCCTGGTGCACGGGTATCATCCGCAGGCATGGGCTTCACTGGTCCGGTGTAATACGTTGCGTAAATGGAGCGGACATCACCAATGGCGCCATTGTGAATCTTGTCGTACAGTTCGCGCCGAGCGTAATTGTATCGCCAGCAGTAGCCGGCCACCAGAGCAAGCTTCTTGGCTTTGGCGTCCGTGGCTGAAGCAATGACAGACCGAAGTCCGGGGGCGTCGGTTGCCATGGGTTTTTCACAGAAAATGTGCTTGCCGGCATCCACTGCAGCTCTCAAATGCATCGGACGGAATCCGGGAGGTGTTGCCAGAATGACGAGGTCCACTCCGCTTTCCAACACCTTTTTGTAGGCGTCAAACCCTGTAAATTTATTGTCAGGTGTCACCTGAATTTTATCCTCGGCAGCCTTTTTCAACGCATTATAACTGACGTCCAGCCGGTCAGAATACATGTCGCCCATCGCGGTCAGCATCACGTTGGAATCGGCCTTCATCGCCTGACTGGCTGCTCCGGTACCACGCCCGCCACAACCGATCAAACCAACTCGAATGGTATCGTCATTGGCGGCAAATCCTTTCTCTTTGACGATGAACTGGGGAACCACAATCCCGGCTGCCACGGCAGTCGAGGAAGATTGAATAAAGCGTCTGCGGGTGGATTTCACCTGCTGATCATTGCGGCTCGAAGTTTTCTCCGAACCCGACTGATTTTTGGATGGATGACTCATGTTATTGATTTCTGATTGGAGCAGACATTATGAAGCACAACCGCCGGACTTGTCGAGCATGGATTACACCGGTCACTTGCTTAAAAACAACCGGACGATTCAGAAGAATTGCCAGGCGCCACGAACGACGACATACATTCCCAAGAGGAAATTCGTGATGGCATGGGCGGTGATGGCATCTCCGAGCCGTTGTTTTCGAATCACGAGCCATTGATACAACAATCCACAAAGAATCCCTGAAAGCCACTCGTTATGCGCCAAGCCAAAAAGAAGTGAAGTGGCTATCAACGCTTTCAAATGAAGCTGCCCCAGAGGCGCCTGTTCAAAATCTGGACGTATGATAAAACGATAGACGGTCGAACGATAAAAGACTTCTTCAAGAGGAGGCACCACGACTGACATACCAAAAATGCGAACAACGATAAACACCCAGGCCAATGTGGAGTGTTCGCCAAAAAACGCATGAGGGTTCCAGACAAAATCAACATTGTCTTCCTGATCCCCAAAATCGCTTAAATGT
>JAQCFT010000461.1 GCA_027619545.1 Verrucomicrobiota bacterium
CCTGCATTTTTTGACCGCGGGAGAGGTGATTGACCTTGTGGCCGGGATCGAGTTCGAATTGATCGATCAGGTTTTTTTGAAGCTTCTGATTCCAATCTTCCCGGAAAGCCGCGAGGTATTCGAAGTAATCCTGGATGGACATCCAGTTGTAAAAGCCGATTTGATCCGGCACATAGCACAGTTTGGATTTGACCGCGACCTCGTGAACGGCGGGATCGAGTCCAAACAAGCGCACTTTACCCGAGCTTGGTTTCAATAAATCGAGCAGGCACTTGATGGTGGTGGTTTTGCCGGCGCCATTGCGACCAAAGAAACCGTAGCAACGACCAGCCTGCACCTGGAGATTGAGGCCGTTGACCGCATCGGTCCGGCCGTATTGCCTGACCAGATTTTCAATGTAAATAACGGGTTTGCTCATAACTTTGAACGATTGAAATGATTGGGATGGAAAAGGATTAAACTTTGTTGGTTTTTTCCGAGGCTGATTCTCTCAACTGAAATTCGCCGAGGCGTTCTTCGACAGCTTCCAGGAAATCTTCACGCGAAACCTGCAATTGATGGGCCTGGACAATGGCGGCATCGATCACTTCCTTCAGCATCTCTTTTTTGACGCTGGATTTCAGTGGAGAGCTTTGTTCACGAACGAAGCAACCGCGACCGGGGCGATGTTCGACGACCCCCTGACGTTCCAGTTCGCCATAGGCTTTGGAAACGGTGTTGCGGTTGATGCGGAGCTGTTCCGCCAGGGTGCGGATACCAGGAAGCGCCTCCCCCGCTCGAAGAGCCCCACTGGCTGCGGACATCCTGACCTGATCCACAATCTGGAGGTAAGTTGCCTTGCCGGAGTTGAAATTAAGTTCGAGGAACATAGGGTAGCCTTATTGTTTAGGTGACATATGCAACTATGTCACCAAAGCTTGGATCGTCAATATTTTTTTGACAGGATTTACAGGATGAACAGGATTGTTTGTAAAAGAAGTGGACGGGGAGCGCGAGGGAAGGATTTTTTGGCATTCCAGCCCCATGGGTTGAGGCTGGAATGGTTGACGCCTGGGAAGTGATCCGTGGCGTCATTTGGTAAAGAATGATCGGTTAATCGATCTTTTTATAGGTGTCCATCGATGGTTCTTCTTCGCGATGGCTTTCTAAGTTTGTTGCCAGGGTGAGGGACTTGTAACCCATGCGGTAGACGATGCTGCGATCGTCGTAAATAGGGGAAATGTTGTCTTCGCTTTCACCGCCTTTAATGTCGGTCAACAGCAATACCTTGAGATCGCCCACGGTGGACACTTTGGCTTTGCCTTCGGCGTATATGTCGGTTTGGCCTTCGAGTGATTGGATCCAGAATTTGAAGGTTTCCCCTTTGAATTCCAGGATGTATTTGGCTTTTTCGCCGTATTCGGTTTTCTTTTCGACCGCCCATTTTCCGGCCAATCGATCCAGTTCTGCGCTCTGCCCCGTCAATGGCAGCAAAGCGATCAGTGCAAACATCCACAGATAGTTTTGAATTGTTTTCATAGTCTACTTGCTTTCATGATTCCTGCTGGAACTCCTACTGTTATGAGACATCACGAAAACCAACAAGACGAAAGCACGCTTTTGCACCATTTTTTACAAAAGTATGAGAGGGTGGCAGCCGAATCTCCTGTAAACAAGGTAGGCTTTCTGCCGATTTGTGTGCAGATGTTGCTTTGCCTGGGTTTGGTAAACATGATTCCTCTGACATCGCAGGCTGCTTCGGCAAAGCCCAACATCGTGCTTATCATGGCCGATGATTTGGGGTGGAGTGATGTTGGTTTCAATGGGAACAGTGTGGTTCGAACACCTCAATTGGATGCCATGGCGTCCAATGGTCTGGTGTTTGATCGGTTTTATGCCGCTGCGCCCGTGTGCAGCCCCACCCGTGGATCCTGCCTGACGGGCAGGCATCCGTACCGTTATGGCATCCCTACCGCCAATGCCGGGCATATGCTTCCGGAAGAAGTAACTTTGGCTGAAATCCTGAAAGAGCAGGGGTATGCGACCGGTCATTTCGGTAAATGGCATTTGGGAACATTGACCAAAGAAGGCAAAGATTCCAACCGTGGAGGCGACCGGAATCAGCAACATTATGCTCCCCCTACCGAGTATGGTTTTGACACTTACTTCAGCACGGAGGCAAAAGTCCCCACCTGGGATTCGCAGTGGGCGCCTCCCAAGCATGGCGGAAAGTGGTGGGATCCGGTGGCGCCAACAAAGCGCAAAAGCTATGGCACTTCCTATTGGACTCCCGATGGACGGGTTGATGAGGCACTGGAAGGAGATGATTCCAAAGTGATCATGGATCGCGCGGTTGAGTTTATTGAGGGAACAGTCAAGGCCGAGCAGCCATTCTTTACGGTCGTTTGGTTTCATGCGCCACATTTGCCGGTCGTGTCCGGAAAACGTTGGACCGATCTTTACGCCACACTGGGTGGTTATCACCGTAACTACTATGGATGTATATCGGCGTTGGATCATCAGGTGGGGCGCCTCCGTGCTAAACTGGACGAACTGGGAGTGAAGAAAAATACCATGGTCTGGTTTTGCGCCGACAACGGACCCGAAGGGCAGTCCTTCAGCGCGCCGGGTTCCGCGTGGCCTTTGAGTGGGCGAAAGCGAAGTTTGCGCGAGGGCGGGATTCGTGTTCCAGGGATCCTTGAGTGGCCCGCCATGGTCAGCGGGGGCAGGCGTACGAATGTGCCCGCTGTAACAAGCGACTACCTGCCGACCATCGTTGAAATACTCGGCACATCGTTGCCTGACCGACCTGTCGATGGCATGAGTTTGATCCCGGTGATCGCAGGAAAATCGAATGAACGATTGAAAGCCATTGAAACCCGAAAGCTCGGATTCCAATCAGCCAAACAATTTGCCTGGATGCATGGCTCTTTGAAATACTACAGTCCGGACATGGGTGAAACGGATTTTCTTTTTGATCTCAATTCCGACATTTCCGAATCCAGCAACCTGGCGCAGAAACGCCCCGAGGCACTTCGAATCATGAAACTGGCGTTCCTGGACTGGAGGCAATCTTGTGTCGACAGTGCGAATGGTGAGGATTATTGACCGACTACTCCATTGACCTCATCAGGTATTAAACAATCAAAGAACATCAACGAAGCAAAAGTTGCCCATGTCACAACCTTCTCTTTATCAGAAACTCAAGGAATCTCCATTGGCAGTTCGTGGTGTGCCGTTCATTCTGTTTCTCATCCTT
>JAQCFT010000462.1 GCA_027619545.1 Verrucomicrobiota bacterium
GAAAAAGTCCGGGACTAAGACAACCAGGCCTTGCAGGGTGGGGGAATAGGAGTCCTGTTTCCAATCCAAACTTATGCGTTGGTTCTTTTATGATGAGGAAACCCAACTACCTGCCGGAGTGTTTGACAATGGTTCTCGAACACAACCCGGTCTTTGTGGGATTCCTCCATTAACACCAGCCTTCCATCAGTTCATGATGGTGTAAACGACAAGATGTGAGTCACAGGTCATTTGGGCCGTCGGTTACGTCGTGTGTCTAGCTCCTGTGAATGGCCTCCATCAGTGCGGAGCAGCTGTCTTACGGTAGAATTTCTTGAGCGAATCCGAACCTGTACGCGATCTTTGTAAATGAAGCGCAGGGAAACTGATTGCCAAAAGTATTTGCGCATAAGGGCTCGCTGATGCTTCTTATTCTCACGTCCGCTGCGCTGGACGCAGTGAAGCAGAGTTTTTTCTGAATTTACTTTTGGCAGACGTTATAAAACTGTCATTAATCGGCAGAGTTTACCAACTTCGCCGAACAAACAAAAGAGGCGCAGCCTTAGCTGCGCCTTGAGATAGATTCGATGCTGAATGACAGCGATTATTCAGCGATAAAGAACATGGTTTCGGCAACGTCCGGATTCACTGTATAGGACGGAGCGCTGGCGCCCGCAACGGGAGCGTAGGAGCCGTTGACGGTTGTTGAGCTTTTAAGCACACCTTCGAAGGAGATGGTAACTCCACCGTCAACAACAGCAATACCACTGATGCCTGAGGTTGGGGCTGGAGATGATGCGGCGAACTCTGCCCATGGTTTGATGTCTTGGGGTGCCGCACCAGCGAACAACTGAGAGATCTCATCCGCGGTCAATGCGCTGGAGAAAACGGCAAAGTTATCGATCCAACCACCAATGCTATTGCCACTCTGAGGGGCTGCCCCGATCCAGAGCTGAACGTTGTCGGTTGGCAAGGCGCCGGTATTGATGGTTTCCAACCAAGGCTGACCATCAACATAGATCTGCTTCACTTCCTTGTTTTTCACGAAAGTGAAGTGATGCCATTCGGTCCAATCAAAGTTTGGATCGAAATCGGTAATGGCCTGGTTCAGACGCTGTGTAGCAGCATCACAGCAACCGGAAGTATCGAAATAGACGTTTCCATTGCTCCATGGAATATGGGCTTGAGCACTGCGGGCGCTGCCACCTGTGGTAGGCGATACAACCCAGAAGGCAGAACTGTCGGTGACATCGGTATTCCATTTCTGCCACAAGGCAATCGTGACGGTGTCCTGGTAAGCGGCTTCATTGAAGAAATCGCTTTGGACCAAGAGGCTGGATCCGTCCTGAGGGTCACCAAAGGACATGGAACGGTCACCAGCTGCCCCGGAAACACCAGCGGCATCAGCACTGAATGCAGCGTTACCTACCAATGAAGCAGGCAGATCAATGTTGGGATTCAAGTCTTCCGAGCTGGAAGCGTCTGAATCATCGTTGAAGTCCCAATAAGCCAACAAATCATCACGCAAGGTGCGGAAGGTTGTACTGGCCGTGCGGGATCGACCGGAGGAATCGCTGAAAGTCAGAGTAGCATTGACCTCTTCGGCATTTCCGTAAGTCTTACTGGATGTGTAGGTGATGACGTGTGTGCCATCGGTGGTATTCACTTCAGGAGTCACATCGGCGCCGCCGAAGGTCATCGCGATGGATGCTGCGTCCAAAGTTGTGGAACCGTCCACCAAGGTGAAAGATACGGTTGGAGCCAAAGGCGCTCCACCTTTGCCATTGGCTGGGGAAACAGAAGTTAAAGCCAGAGGATTGCCGGAGCGGAAGGCAAAGGTCTTCAATCCGCCATTGTCTGTATCATTCAACAGGGCTTTGTTCGGAGTGATGGTGAACCATTCCAGGTTGGCTCCACCTGTTCCTTCGAACCAAAGTGCGCGCATCTGATAATCGCCAGCTTCTTCAAAAGCAACTGGAAAAGATGTGGTTGAAGAACCACGACCTCCGTCGAATTCACCCAGAACCAAACGTTCTTCGATATCGAGCAAGTTGCCGGCTGTCACTTGGAAACCGTCATCACTGTTGAATCCGAAGGTGTACATTCCTGGTTCAGGGATGCGAACAACAGTGAAGATCTCAGCGGTGATGTTGTCTGTGTCGGCAGTGGCGTCACCAGGGATTCCTGGAATAATGTTGTCCAACACATCCATAGGAGCTGTCGCACCCCCATTGAATTCACCTTGATCATTTCCATCTTGTTCCAAATTGATCAGAGGAACAAACCAGGTAGATTCTTCTCCGTCAACCTGAGGATAGAGTGTGTCCGGGGTGAATGCATAATTTTCAAGAGGATCTCCGTTGGCGTCCAGAAGTCTGCCAGCCAAATGATCTTCACGAACAGCGATACTGGTGGCCAAGCCTTGGTCAGCCTGAATGACACGCATGATGAATCCTTCGTTGCTGGTGTCCACATCCGCCAATTTTAGCCCTGCGGGAATGGTCACAAAGCGAGGCACGGTGAAATCAATGGTGCTGCTGATTTGGACTCCGTCACCAGTCGTGAACGAGTAGTTAATCGTGTGCAAGGATTCTGAAACCCAGAGGGAATCATGCGCGTAACTGAAGACAAGCTGAGTGAAATCACCGCTCAGATCATTGCGAACGGTCGAACCGGTTACGTCTGCGCCGTCCACTTGGATGGTTAGAGTACTTTCGTCAATCGTCTTGCCAAGACCTTCGAGAAGTAAAAGGTCGAAGCTGGAAGCTGTCGCGGAAACACCGGTCGCTACTGGGGGTACGGCAACTTTGATGTTGTCCACTGCCCACCACCAGTCGTTACCAGCCTCGAACATACCAAAGGTAAGTTTCAGATTGGAAGCTCCTCCGGGATTGTTGAGTCCCAGAATGACAGTTTCGTTCGGTGTGTCATCCTTGAAGTTGTCGCTGTCAGGGTCGGATTCCCAGAGAAGAATTTCAGATGCGGCTCCACCGTCATAACTGGCGGTGATATTGACGGTTTGATGATAGTTGCCATCGAATTCATCACGCCAGCTGGAATCAAAAACTAGGACCGTGCTGTTCGCGTCCTGACCGGAAAGGTCGATGCTTGGGGTGGTGATAAATGTGCGATACCATCCGTTGGAGGCCGAATCTGGGTGTGATTGATCGTCCCATTCATCCGGATCAGCAATCATGACGGTGCCTTGTCCATTGACGAATTCGGAGCGACGTTGGTCACCGGCCAC
>JAQCFT010000054.1 GCA_027619545.1 Verrucomicrobiota bacterium
GGCCGCGCAGGCGCGTAGGACAACCTTGATCCTTCCAAAATCAACAGTGAAACGAATGCATCGCGCGTGAATATCAACGGCTTCCCAAAACAACGGGCAGATCAGCTTATGAACGCCACAAGGAACGCGACGGGACGTCACGATCTACCCTTCTGGCTATTCCCGTAGCCGCCTTCGCAAGAAGGTGACGCCCCCCCAACATGAATCGAAACATCCTTGACTACCCATAAATATGGGTAAGAATAAACACAATGAAAACAACACTCGAAGTTCCCGACGCCTTGCTGCGCGATGTGAAAATATCAGCCGCAAAACAAGGCCAAACGATGGGAGCTTTCATCAACGCAGCGATCGAAGAAAAGTTAAAAACGAACCAGAAAGCATCCATGGAGAAACCCTGGATGAAATTTGCTGGTATCCTGAAAAACCACCGAACCGAAACCAAAAAAATCCTCGAGCGCATTGAATCTGAATGTGGGCGCATCGATGAGGAATCCTGGAAATGATTCTGGATACCAACGGGCTTTCTGATTTTTTGGAAGGAAATCCAGGCATCGTTAATTTGCTCAATGATGTCACGGGGATCTACTTACCCGTCATCGTGGTAGGTGAATACCGATTTGGACTGCGAGGTTCGCGACTTAAAAAAGAAGTGGAACCTCAGTTCGAAGCATTCATGAATTTCTGTAGCATTCTTGACGTCACCGAAACAACGACACGATCCTACGCTGCTATCCGACACCAACTCAAAAAAGCAGGAACTCCCATTCCGGAAAATGACATCTGGATCGCTGCGCTCGCAAAACAACATCAACTTCCCGTCCTCAGCAACGACAAACACTTTGACCTAGTAAAAACCATCGAACGAATCGGATGGGACTGATCCCTGCCGCGCTTTCAAAAGCGCAGCCCCGTAGCCGCATTCGCAAGAATGTGGCTGTTTGGGCAAACAATATCGTCTCGATTTACCTCAAACAACAGCGATACGAATGCGTGGCGCGCGAATATCAAAGGCTTCCCAAAACAAGGGCAGATCAGTTTATGGACGCCACAAGGAACGCGACGTCACGATCTACCTGTACCTACACTTTCTGACAAAAGCATCCACGTGGCGGCCTTCGCCAGAAGGTGGCAGAACACTCCCAAACTTAAAGTCACCTAACCCTAAGCTCTTCGTAAACATCAGCAGGCAACTCGGTGATAAACCGCGACGGCGTCTGATAAAGATCTCCGCTCCCCCGTTGAGCAAACCTCATCAGCGGATAACAAAGATAAAGCTCGTCCATGGCGCGAGTCGAAGCGACATAAAACAAGCGTCGCTCCTCTTCTTCGGATTCGGGATCGTTGGTTGATCGTTCTGACGGGAACAATCCTTCACAGAGCATGATGACGAACACCACTTTAAATTCCAATCCCTTGGCTTGATGGATGGTTGACAAGCGGATGCGTTCTTCATCATCGGCCACCTCCTGCTTTTTGCCCGGATCCATATCGGTTTCCAATGCCAATTGGGTCAGGAAAGCTTCAGGGGTTTCGAACTGCTCGGCGTAGACGGCCAACTGCTCCAAATCTTCCTGTCGATTTTTGTAATTGGAATATTCAGACTGCAGATAGTCCTCATACCCCGCATCCAGCACATGACGAATCATCTTCGGAACACTCGTCCGAATCTCCGGATCCTCCATCTGCTCGATGGTTGCATGAAACTGATCCCAGGGCGCCTTTGTTTTCTTGGGCACTTTGGGGGCGCATGCTTCCAGCCCTGGAACAAGTGAAGCAAATGGCGTCCAGTCCGGTTCCGCACCGAGATCTTCTGGAGGCAGTTCCTGCGCGGGAGGTTCTGCCTTTGCGATCCCCATCTGGAACAAGCCCCACAGCTTATCGGCCCCTTTGGCTCCCACGCCCGGCATGAGTTTCACGATACGTTTGAAAGACAATTCATCCGCTGAGTTGACCAACAATTTGATGTAGGCCGTCACATCCTTGATATGCGCCTGCTCGAAAAAGCGGATGCCGCTGGTGATGGAAAACGGGATGTTACGGCTGGTCAGTTCCATCTGCAGTTCCATCGCGTGGAAATGCGAACGATAGAGAATGGCCATTTCATTTAATTCAATGCCTTCATCCCGGAGTTCCAGCGCCCTTTGAGCTACGAACATGGCCTGTTCATGAGCGTCATTGGTGACCACCACCAAAGGTTCCATCCCGGGCTTACGGGCAGGTTCGAGTTGCTTGGCAAATTGATTTGTATTGGCACGAATCACCGCGTTGGCGAAGTGTAGAATCTCCGGTGTACTCCGATAATTGACCTCAATCTTGTGAACCTTCGCATCGCCATACCGCTTGGGAAACTCGAAGATGTTGGCAAAATGCGCACCTCGCCAGGAATAGATGCTTTGCGAATCATCCCCCACCACCATCACATTCTGATGCCTCGCCCCGATGAGATCGACCAGATCGCTCTGGATTCGGTTGGTATCCTGATACTCATCCACCAACACAAACTGGAACTGCCTTTGATACTGCTCGAGAACCTCTGCATTCGATCGCAACAAGTATAGCCAACGCACCAGCAAATCGTCAAAATCCATCATGTTGTTCGACCGTTTGCGCTCTTGATACAACTTCAGAATCTTGGACATCTCATCTTCCAAATGAGCAAAATAAGGAAACTGTCTCTCAAGGAGCGCCTCCATGCTGCATTGCTTGTTGACGACTAAAGAAATGATGTCGGCCAACACCTTGGCTTTGGGAAAGCGGGTGGCTTTGATGTCAATCTTGGATTCCCCGATGCATGTACTCAACAAATCCACCGCGTCCTCGCGATCCATGATGGTGAAATCCTGCTTGTACCCGATCAACTCGCAATGACGCCGCAACATGCGTGCGCCGATGGAGTGAAATGTCCCCCCCCACGGAACATAGGCATCGTTCCCCAGCAAGTCTCCCACCCGTTGCATCATCTCACGGGCCGCCTTGTTGGTGAAGGTCAGCAGCAGGATACGATCGGCGGGAATCCCCTGCTCCAACAGATAAGCAACACGGTAGGTAAGCGTGCGCGTCTTCCCTGCCCCAGCGCCGGCAATCACCAACGCCGGCCCCTTGGGAGAGGTCACCGCGGCATACTGTTGATCATTCAGTTCACCACGATAATCAATCCTCAGGTCCACATCGGATTTGACTACATTGTCACGCTTGAGCTGGTATTCCTTTGCCATAAAGGCCGGTATTCTGCCCACCTTCCTTCAAACGGGCAAAGCAAAACGAGACATCCCTCCCCTAAGATCTTCACGGTGAGAAAAGAGGCTTTAAACCACAGATTTCTCAGATTCCCACAGATATATAAAGGTATGAAGATCACTTCGGAGGCATGCAAAAGCGATCATCATTAAGCAAATCCCAGCGATTGAGTGAAAGGTGTGTATTTATTTCATCTGCATCTTCTTGTAACCTGGGGTAAGTCCACTCAGCAGCAATGTGACTTAATAACTGAATGATCACCTCACACCTGTTACCCAAATCTACGAAAATCGGCATAATCTGCGGTTCAAAACGGAAAAGGATCCGCTTCAGTGGCCCAAGAGGGAAGACGTAATTCTCCCGGGACAAAGAAGTCCTCAGTCCATTCGGGCTGGGGCGGCAGATCGTTGGCCTTAACTTTTTGTTTCCATTGTTCGTCAGTCATGCGATCGAATTTACCTGCGCCCGACGTGAATTCATAATGCGTGTAGGTGGGACCGGCATAGACTCTGGATTCCCCGTCTTCACAATCAATCGCGACCAACATCATCGCGACATTACCAACTCCTTCCAGCAGGACGGTGCCCGGATCTCCGTGAATCTGGTCAGGGAAATCAGTGTGAACATCAGTCACAACCGGATCCCATGCATCGGAAGCATGACCGGTGGGTAATGTTCCGCCCCAGGAATTGCCCTCGGAAGGATAAAACAACTTGGGATACCATCCGCTATAGGTGCGTTGTCCGACGTAATCGGAAATAATTTCAACCATGTTTTTCAAAAAACTGATTTCATCATCGGACAAATCTTCCTGAGCATCCTGTTTATCGGCAATATCGAGCAAAGCTTGCATGGTTGATTCAAACTTTTTCAGATGATTCATTTGTTTCTCAACGATTTCACGAACGCTCTTCCATTCAAATCCACCCCATTGAGTTGCAATCTGAACTCTGCCTGATGCATCGACTTCGTTCAGTTTCTGCGCAGCCGAACCACACAATGCCTTCATCACTTTCCAGAAGCGTGGCCTTGGCTCCACATAACTGTAGGGAAAGCTGCACAACAGAGGCGGTGAGGAAGATTGCTTGGCATAGAGAACCGTGTCGTGACGTAATTCCGTCCAGGAAGCCAACTGGGTATTCATCACACGATTTCCCCATGCCTTCGTCCGGAAGGCTTGCGGAATGTAACCAGAATCGGATCCAGTTCCTGAAGATAATTCTCTCAAAGCTTTCAGCCATCCTGTATAGAAACTTTCCTGCCAAGAAGCGTCAGGCATTTGATGGAACACCTCATGCAGAGAACTCAGGTGATGCTGGATGGGGTATCCATCCCGAAACGGCACGCCTTCCTCTCGCAAGATACGTTCCGCCAACAAATCAGCGGCATTCCTGTTTCCGAAAACCGTGAATGCCACGTCCAGGGCACTCGGAAGGCGTCGTGGAAGTTTTCTTTCATCCCAGGTCACTTTATCAAAGACGAGTTGGCTCATGGCCCAGCTGTCCATCACGAACTTTTGACCAAAGACGGTAAAAGACCTTGGGAGTATCAACGAGGCTCCTCCGGGTTTCGCCACGAATGGATGTGACAGTATCTGCTGAAACCCAAAGTCCCCAGCTTGAATTGTGTCCTGCACCGACTTCAGCACATCCATTGAACCAATTTGCATCGGATCCTGAATGCCTGCTGATGCGAGCAACAATCCCAATTGTTCAAATCCCATCGAGTCACTGACACCGACGAACACCTTCAAAAGGTCGTCAAAATCCTTCCACTGCTGGAGCGTTTCGGTCCGTTTGACCAATTCGTTCAAAATGATGGCGGCTCCCAACTCGCGGGGCGAGGAAAATTCCTCCGGACCGGCAACACGAAAATCAATCCGACCGCACCACATGGCGGCTTGAAAATAGTGGCTCAAAGCTGCGGAAGAAGCATAATGACCTCTTACCGTCATTTGGGAAAAATCCACCCATGCATTATTTCCCTGACGACCGAACAAATCATAAGGTCCAACAAAACCTTTTTTTATGTCATCCAAAGTTTGTTTGGCCTTAGCTCCGGATGCCCCAAGTCGATCATCCTGCAACGAGCCGGCAAACAAACTGCGTGCAACCGTCAGGTAATAATCCACATCATGCAAACTATCCCCCAGAATATCTGAATCAATCTCCGCAGCCACTCCGGGCAGAGCAGCATGCAAGGCATTGAGAAAGTCACTTAATTTTGGGGCGAGAAAACCATTCTCCAATTCCTTGAGCATTTCGACATAGGAGATATGCCAGGCATGCATGATGGAATCCGCCGTCACGAACACCGGTAAATCTTCGGTAAAGATTCCATAATAAGCGTCCACAAAGCTGTGCGCCCCCAATCGACCGCTGACCACCATCCCGTTCCTTTTGAACAAAGCCAATTCCACGTCGTTCAAACGAAAATCCAGCAAACGCCGCTCCTGGTCGTTGTCCTTGCCGGGTGGCATTCGCTTCGTAGGGACCGCATTAAATTCATCCCAAAACTCAGATTCCTCAGGATTGAAATCAATGGCACCCAAGCGATCATCCGCATCACTATATCTTTCCAGAAATTCCTCAACACTCAACTGTCCGACTTTCTCCAACTCCTTTGCAAAGCTTGACGCAAACCCAAAAATTTCCTCACCGGAAGAGGAGGTTGCGGTGACCTTGTGGTTGATCCGGAGGCGAAAGAAGGCCATTTGCCCTCCCGCCTCTTCAAATAATGCCTCCCCCTCCTCCAAAAAGGCCCAGGAAGGAGCCGCCAATAATTCTTCCCAATGAACAAGGTCCGTACTACGCTCCAACTCAAGCCAAACGCCAGTCTGAACAAACGCTTCGGGATCAGCCAAATGAAGCTGTATTCCCTGGCCTGATGGCGTTCGTCGCACCGAGAGTTGGGATGTGGCAGATTGCGCTTTCGGTTGAATTAGCCCCCACCCAAGAAGCAACACCATTAATGTATTCTGTAATTTCATGGTCATCTTCCTTTGTCACTGCATTATTCTCACCCGATAAAACCCATTGCGATCAGCAAAAGCATTCGATTCCCGAAAGCGTTGCACGCCGCCCGGATTCGTTATTTGAAAATGCCCTACTTCTTTCCAAGTTTTCAAGTCCAGAGATTTCTCTATGATAACGGGCCCAAACTGCCCCGAAACAAGGAATTGAAAATTCCCTGATCGATCAAAAACTGTTCGGCCAGCTCGAAAAAAAGCTCGATTGGCATTGATTCCATTGCTCCGCTGAGCAGGAGCCTTGACTGACCGGATCGGATTTTCCCACAAGAAAACGTTGGGGGGGAACTCCGTATTGATTCCAACACCTTCCGGTATGACAAGCGTTTCGATGCGGTTACGCGTCAATTCCAGTTCGTGCGACTGGACCATATCACTGGAAAGAGTGATATCTCGGAGATTACCACCATAAAAGGAAAAATGCTTTAGAGAAATTTGCCCTTCCTGCAATTTAAGTTCCGTTATTCTCTCACTGAACAAGCTGAGTTGTTCTAATCGATGCAAATCGGTCGGCAGTCCAATTTGAGCAAGTTGAAGGCCGTGAACCCTCAGATCAACCAGCTACCTATAACCCTGGAGCAACATAACCGAAGGCATCGAATATGCTGCCACAAAACTAGGCGTGGTCATGCTGGTCCTCGGCATCATCCACTTCATCAACGTAAACTACTTCAACAACATCCGAAAAACACACAGGATCCCAAGCACTTTACCCAACAAGTGAGCCTCAACAAAAGGAACACCAGAGGCAAAAGCGAAACAACGCCATCCGTCATGTTGCAAAGCAAGTAGCTGAAAGATTTTGAGGATGGCCTTGTCAAGAGTTCATGCAACCGATCCGATCCACCCACAGGGTCAGGCGACTCCCCGGGTAGATCGGATCAACTTTTATGACTGCTTTTTTGCGAAAGCAAACACTGGGCTATGTGATTCGTTTTACTGAAGATCTTTGTGCTTGAGCAGAAACGCGCGGCGTTGATCGAAGAATGCTCTCAGGCTCTCTCCCGATGAAACATCGTCTGTCCCTTTCAGGAATGCTTCAGTAGTGAAAAGTTTGCGAGTGTCTCGTTGGACATCTTCCTGAATCAGTTCACGGTATTGATTCACCCATGGACCAACGGTATTCCAGTCGAGGTGCTTTTCGGCAATCGCACGAACATATCCAAGGTATTTTTCTCGCATCGAAGGAACCGACAGTAACTGGTAAATGATAGGTTTTTCAGGATCAGACAATCCTGCGAGGGGCTCAAGTGCGACTCCGGTACCACCTTGGTAATTTCCTCCACCACCACCAGGCCCTCGTCCTCCTCCATGGGAACTGAACATTTCGTTCATGTCGTATGGTACAAAATGAAATCTCCCGTCCGGATCCAGATAAATGGTATAATCGGCTCCGCGTGTCCAGAATCCATCGCCGCTTACCAAGGCATTGTCGAGCGCCAGAAAGCGAAGATAACTGTCCACATCCAATTTGTCCGCCAAAGCGGACTCCAAGTCTTCCAGAGGTGTTTGATCGAGAGTTTCCGCCAAACCAATGATGGCTTGCCAAGCTTCAGGTTTGTCTTTGGACTTGATCTGAAACACGTTTCGATAGGCATCCACATCATCTCCGGCATAACGGAAGGCACCGATGCCATTGCGAGCCCCTCCTTGCGGTACTTTCCAACGTGTGCCCTTCTTGGTGTCGAAAAAGTCTTGAAGGAAATCTTTGTTGAACTGTTGCTGGTTGGCGTAGATCCCCCAGTTCTCCCCGTTGATCACTACACGCACCAGATTGGCTTTAGGAGCCGGGGTGTATTCGCGGGCGATACGGAGCGACAACACGGTGTGCAGAAAGGTCGGATCCTCATTCGCGTTCAGGAAATTCAAAGTGCGGTATCCATGAACCGACTGTCCTTGGTGCACAAAATCAAAGCTCAGGTTGAGTGAACGTTTGTAGCCATCACCCACGCCAAAAGAAGAGTTGCCGCGAAAATGAATTCCCACATCGGGATACACTTTGCCATCAACCGTCACCTTGGCTGGAACATCAACATCGGTATTGTTAAATGCCACCATTTCCGCCTCCCATTCAGGATTCTCAAAATCGATGAAGAAAGTGCGCAGTACGGAGGCATCGTAGAGAGGTGCATCCGGATAGTGTTTCACGTCATCAGGCGTCAGGGAAATACCCTTTGTAGCAAGTGGTCTGATTTCGCCACGTCCGCCACGTCCACCGGGTCCCATTCCCCCCGGTCCGCCCGGTCCGCCCGGACCTCCCCGCCTTCCGGGGCCGCGAAATCCACCCGGGCCACGACCGGGACCACGTCCATCACCCGGACCGCGAAAACGAGGGCCGCCTCCACCTCGACCTTGAGGATTTGCCTTCATGAACTCGACTGCCTGAGCACGTTCCTCCGCGTTAAGGCGTCCATCCCCATCCATGTCGAATTGATCAACAATCTCGCGTTGTTGATTTCCACCACCCGGCCCGCGCCCGGGAGGGCCTCCAAAGGGACCTGCTGGTTGCGCCTTGGATACATGCCCAAACAGTAACAAGAGCGAACACATCCCGCTTAACTGAAAAATGCAGGCCACTTTTAGGGATCCTTTTCGAAGTAGCCCGGATGAACGGCTATTCATTTCATCATTTTTGATTCTTTTCATTGTGGTTACCATTTTTTGTTTGGTTGACCGTATTTGGTGCAACATGTCGTATTAGATCACTCATTGCCGCGATTCCAGAAGACGTGGCGAAACAAACGATGGTTACAATCATTCATTGGGCACTGTTTTAAGAGATCGTCTGCGAGGCTGTCATCTTCCAGGCAACACGTCTACTGGTACGCGGGACGCACTCGGAAATATTGCATGGACCAGCGGATTGGAACGCTCAATTCGCCAACTGCCCGATTGTCCTCAATCAACAAAGAGGACAGAGGGCTCCATTCGTTGAGGTTTCGCGAAGATTCGACAACATATCTTGTTCCAGACACGCCCTGCACCTTTATCGACAAGCTTGTATCTGAAATGGATTCGATCGATATTCCAGGCCCAAGGCTGACATTGTTACCGTTTTCCAATGGCTTTATTAACTCCAGAGATCGAATGCAAATACTTCCCCTCAGTTTTTGAAGCCTGAAGTCGGCCCCGCCATTTTGTGAATTCAAAAACCGCGCGTCCTTGAGATCAAATTCATAGGTCAACACATCAGGCGCCACCCTGATCTTGAGGGCCACCGGTGCCGAAGTATACGCCCCCATGAACGGCGCCATCGCATCGGATCCATCAAACTGAACGTCCAACGCGGCATTCCGATCAACTTCCGCTGTGACACGTAGTTTCAAATTCAGCGTTTCTGCCCACCGAAATGAATCATGCACGCGAAAGTAGAGGTAGGAAACGTCATCAGAATCCGATTTGAATCTGCGGCAGGCTTCACCGTCGTTCCAGACCAGTTCTGATGGACCATCGCTCCAATCCAGCCATTGAATGGCTTCCGGAATTTTAGGATGTGCAAAATCAAGATCAACCTTCGTTGACTCGGCGTATGGCCCATCCACGGGAGGCGGAACAAATCTCTCTTTGAAAAGGTCTGCGTACTGCCGGTTGAGATCAATGTATTGACGACCGTATTCCAGTGAATGCGAGATATCCGTACCCTCATGGTATTCATTCCACGTTTCAATCATGACGCGATTGAATCCGGAACGAAGCAATCGGATCCAGTTCCGTTCGAAAAAAGCTCCATCCTCACGATCAATGATAACCGGATCCCGTCCCGGCACATTGGAATGGTCATACCCGGGACCGAGGGACGCCACACTGAGCGGCCTCAAACCAAAAGCCCCGCCCCATGCGTAGACATCATCCGACTCGATATTCCAAGAAATCTCTTTAACGAGGTAGAAAGGTCTCCCACCGAAATCTTCGGCAAATCTTCTTTTGGATTCGGTGACATGAGACTGATCGTATGCTTTTGCCCAACTGGACACCCAGGTGAAGATGATCGGCTGATGATCGATCATGGCCCAGTGTTTGGAAGGCACGTATGAAAAGTAATCACGGATGGATTCGTAATACCAAGCCCTCCCACGAGGAGTGGTCAGGTCGATCTTCTCGTTCCAGACGTTATGCTCCAGTGTGGTGGTGTCATAAAACATGCCGATGAGCGGAGGTGATTTCCCCTCATTCAACAGCTCTTCGCGTGCGACAACCAAGGGAGGTATCCCGGCATAGCTCCAGTGGGAAGGTCCAATTTCCGCCAATTGAGATGGATCACCCCAGTAAACCGGCAGCACAACGTCAATGCCGGCAGCTTCCATATCGAGCAGTTGCGATTTATGCCACTGAACCGATTTATAGGAAAATCCTGTCAAGGTGGCCGGATGTGTTGTGAGAGCGTCTGAGTGGTCGGGATTCAGCAGATGCGCTTGGGTCCAGACATCATACCAGTAGAAGTAGGGCGTCATGATCACCCGATCATGAGTCGTCCAGGATGCCAAGTCGTCGATTGGCTCTTTCGGAAAGTTAACAAATTCACCGGGAGCTTCATTGAAACGGACGTTCTCAGGTTCTGCCGATCGAACCATCGCCACACACGCAAACCAGACAACCGCGAACAAGCATGCATTCGCGTTGATGGAATTCCCAATGAACCTGGACGTGTTAATGTCTTTACTTATAGTCCGGCCAAAGCTTGAATTCAAGCATTCAGAAACGATCAGACAACGCGCAAGCGGCTTATTGCGTCATGAATGAATCAACAACAGGAATATCATGAAACAGACTTCAGTTGCCTCACTTCTACTTGCACTCGGCATCACCGGAACCCTGGCCCAGCAAGGCCCCTTTTCTCCGGACGATTGGCCGGCCACTGCCGACGCTTCAAAAGAAGTGCATTACGTCGTCACTGATCCGGACGCGATCTATGAACCACTCGGCAACAATTGGTTTGAAGGAGATCTGACCGTACTGAGTGGCGGAGACCAGGCAACACGCAGCGTTGTCATCGGCGGAGCACGCGGCACGCGGGTTTTGGGAAACTACCTCAACATCGCCGACGCCTTTTATTTCGACTGGGCCGATAAGCCCGTCATTGATATCCTGATCCAGTTCTATGGCGACGATTCAATCCTGGCGGCGGACGGCACCCCGCGCAATTTTGATTTCCTCACCGGCACCCTCCCTGACGGGCCGGACGGCAATCTGAACAATGTGACAGGCGGCACCCTCCCCGTCGAAGCCAACAATGGGAAGTGGAATTGGGGATTGTTCCGCATTGAAAACGGTATACGCCCCGATGGCGGCAGCTACGTTGATCAGCCCGCAGACAATGCACAAGGCAACATCAGCGCCGGTGGCGTGAACGGAGGCACCATCCGATTTCAAGGCGTTCCCGGATTGACCGTGCGCGTGGTGGCGTTCGGCGAAGAGGGAGCCTTTGGCGAACCGGAGGAAATCAACCAGTTTCTAGACAAGGATTTTTGCGAACCTCCACCCGAAACCAACCATGTATGGATCGACCTGGCCAATGAAACAGCCGATCACCTGGAGTTACTCGACAACGGAGATCAGAATGTGAGCATCGCCACCAACATCGGACCGGCCGGTGACAGGCGCCGCGCGGCCACCGTCGATGGCATGTATATGAATTTCGGCATCACTGAAGAATACCTAGGCAAAGCCTGTAATGATCCGGTCGTTGTGAAGGTATGCGTCGAGTATTATGATGATCCGGAACTCACCGGCATTTCATTCGGTCCCGAAGCGTTTGCTACCGATGCACAGGGGGGAATCGATATATTCCCGGCCAACAAGCTTTGGGTCACCCAGGGATCCGGCGAATGGCGCAAGATCGCGTTCCGCATTCCAGACGTGAATCTGAAAGGCGTCAACACAGGCAACCTGACAGGTGGACCACGCCTGATGTTTGAAACTACCGGTCTCTACGTCTCACGCGTGGATATGGCCATTCTCAGAGACGGCGAACATCCTTTGGCAGGACAGGATCCCCTCACCGATTGTTTCGAAGACCCCGCCATCTGCACCGACCTCTACGGAAACTTTGCTGAATACGATCTGCACAACGAGATCCAGAACGGCCTCGGTGCGGGCAACAATGGCGGCGACCAGGAAATGATCACGGAAGAAGCAGGACCTGACGGAGATCGGCGCCTGGCGGTTCGCCCCGCCATGGATGACGGCACACCCGGATTCCCCCATATCTACATGAACTTTGCCATTCAGGATGAAGTGTTCGGCCCGACCAGCCAACCCAATGCGCACATTTCTATCTGCGTCACCTATTATGACGATCCGGAACTGACCGGCGCCACCTTTCGCCCCGAAGTTTACCAAACGGAACTTGGAGGACTGACCACCTTCGGATTCACTCCCGGAGACAGAGTCGCAACGCTTGAAGGAACCGGGACCTGGCGGGAGGCCTATTTTGAAATCCCTAATCTGAAATTCAACGGAGTCAACCAAGGCCCGCAGGCGGCAGCGCGCTTCGTATTCACCGACAAGATCTACTTCACACGCATCCAATACGGCGTGATCCGACCTTGCGGACCATTTGCGGGGATCAATCCTTTGGAAGAGTGCAAACCCATGGACAATACACCTGCTTTGGCAATCAGCCGCACTGAAGCAGGTGAAATCACCATTCAATGGCCGGGGGATTCGGCAGACTTCCAACTCGAATCAACGTCGGATTTGAACTCCGGCGCATGGAGCCCTTTCCCGACAGAACCGACTACCGTCGACGGGACATCCAGCGTAACGATTCAAGTTACCGAAACCACATTCTTCCAACTCATATCACAGGAGTAAAAACGGCAGCAAAGGTTTCAGGCGCCCAGGTTACACGCTTTCGGTAGAAACGGGTAGCGTTCTCGCATCTCATACTTGGCAATTTTCATTAACAACACCCGTAGCTGTGCTGCGAGATCGCGTTCAAAGCCTGACTGACAAAGAAAACTTCACTCCCGGAAACCGAGTCCATGGTGATGCTGCTTTTGCTGATTTCTCCGTGATAGGCACCTTGGCTTATCGCTTCTAAATGCAAAGCGGATGAACAAATAGTCGTGTTGCATCCATCTTTCCAATCTCGCTGAGTTGAAAGCTAAGGGTGTGTCACGAACTCATACTCCAGTTTCCACCCATCGGCCTGGTTGTGATCATCCGAGAGAAACCAGATGATGACGTCGGATCCCGGCGAATCGAAGTCGGATGGAACATTTTGACCGCTAAAAATGGCAAGGGTGTTTTTCTGTGTTTCCCTGCCGTTGAAAAAGTAAAGGGAATCGTTATTGGGTTCGGTGTCGAATTTTAAAAAGTGAAATCGAACAACTTTTCCTTCCGGCGCGGTGATATGCCATTTGCAGTTTGTATGTGGGGAATATGGGGCATCACCACTGCCATCTTCTATGATACCAGGTTGGGATAATTGCAGGACACCTTCACAAAATCTTGTTGTCAAATCGTTCGGTTGCATCTGGTAACGCATCACCCATTCCAGCGATGAAACTTCCTTGTCAGGGTAGAACATCACCACAGGGGAAGCGCCTTCAATCCATAACGGAGCATGCATGTCTCCCAAGCGAATCGATTGTCTTTTGTCTGCTTGGGGAACGCCATTATGGGTTGGAAATATCTGGAGCAAACCATCACCTGGCAAGGCGTTCATAAAAGCCATGGAAAGCCAAGTTCCCTTCGCTGTTGCTTCATGTTTGATCTCCCAGGTTACCGGAGTCAGGTCGTCAATTGAACGATAGTGTAAGAACCCCTGTGAACGCTCAAGGTTTTCCTTGCCGGAATGGCGCGGTGACAAGGCGTCTGATGCCAAGGTCGCTGCAACGTCCAATCTTCCACTGCCCAGTCTCGCATTCCAAAGAGGATTATCCATCGCCAGAGGTTGGGACACATTTTTCAATGCCATCTCCATTTCCAATCGTGTGTAATGAGGGTGCAACACTTTAAGCAATGCCGCCGCGCAGGCAACAATGGCGGACGCTTGGGAAGTGCCTGTCTTGAATAGGACCGCCTGATCGGATACCGTTCCAGCACCGAGAATATCGACGCCGGGAGCGGATAAATCAACAAACGTGCCGTAGTTGGATTCAGGCATTTTCTGGTTGATGCGGTCCAGCCCCGCGACGGCAAAAACGGTCTCGTATGCCGCAGGGAAAACTTCCTTATTGTCGGGATAATTTCCAGCGGCACCGACAACGAAACACCCTTTTTGAGCCGCCTGCTGCAAGATTCTGGCTTCGTCGGCTTTGATGCGCCCGACATTCCAGGCACATAATATGATGTCAGCCCCAACGGAGACGGCATATTCAATTCCTTTGTAACCTTCTTTCAAATAGCTTCGCTGCGAGTAATCGGAAATGGATTTGACAGGAAGGATCTTGATATAGTTGTGGGCTTCTTCCCCCAAAACCCTGTTCGCCATTTGAGCAACCACTCCGGCAAGATGCGTCCCGTGGTAAAATTCCTCAAGACGCGTCGGTGGAGGCGTCGTATTGGGATCATCATCGGATACATCCCATCCCGCCACATCATCAACAAATCCATTTTCATCATCATCGACACCGTTGAATGGAACTTCTCCCGGGTTGCGCCAGAGAAATGGTTGGATCCTTTCATGCGTCCCACGCATGCCGTCATCAACAATGGCGATTACAATCGGGTTCCCATTTTTTTGAATGCCCATTTTCGCAGGAAGGTTGACAGCGGAAAGGTGCCACGGTTGGGTCGATGGTTGCCCGCAAACACATAACCTTACGAAGGTAATCAAACATATAAGCAAACTAATCTTCCATCTTACGATAAACGAAATGACTCCCATACTAGAAAAGTGAGATGAGTTAAAATGGGTCTGGAGTGAGCCACAACGTCCTCCAGACCCTTGAGTGATTCATTCTGAACTTTGTTAATCCGTTCAAGCAACTCCTTCTTCAGGCTCTCCGGATGATGTCAGTTCCACCTGCCATACCAGGCCAGGCAATCCTTATGGAGTAGCCGGAACCGGGGCATCATCAACATCGAGTGAGTGAATGTGTGCGGGCAAATGATTGACATTCAATGTGGCATCCAAACTCCCGATTCTTTGCCCCAATGAAACGCTCGACAATCCAGGACCAGAACCTTCGTGTATCGCTGCGCGTCCCCTCAAATCCGGGAGAGCAAAGGTTGTACGACCATCTCCTCCAAAAGTGGTACCCAATATGGAGAACAAGGCGCTGTAGCTTGAGATAGGAAGTAATTGTCCATCGCAAAAAGCCCAACCCCGAGGTGCAAAATTACCTCCGAACATGATGATTTCGCCTATGAAGGGATCGGCACTCGATCGGGAAGGAAATAGCCCCTGAAGAGCAATGATATAGTTCACCGCTAGAGATGGGTCGCGCACACTGAAGGGCTGATTACCACCTGTGTTGCCAGTGGAAGTCGTGGGAAATGGAACTTCCACCCACTGCACTCCATCCGAACGAAGAATGTTTCCAGGTGTGCTCGTTAAGGGCACGCCCGCACCTGGTGTTCCTGGATCACCTGGATCACCTGGATCACCCTTCGGACCTTGAATCCCTTGAATGCCCTGAGGGCCTGTTGCTCCAGGATCTCCTTTGGGGCCTTGATCCCCCGGATCGCCTTTTTCACCTTTGTCGCCGGTGTCGCCCTTCTCTCCTTGATCTCCCTTGTCACCTTTGTCCCCCTTCGGGCCAGTCGGTCCGGTATCTCCAGCATCCCCCTTCGGGCCTACCTCGCCTTGCGGTCCCTGATCACCCTGATCACCCTGATCACCCTGTGGACCAGCGTCTCCCGTGTCTCCTTTTGGTCCTTGATCACCTGTATCTCCTTTGTCCCCCTTCGGACCGGGTTCGCCTTGAGGTCCCAGAGGTCCGGAAGGGCCAACAGTTCCGAACGTGATATTGAATGCATCCATTCCATTGGCTCCGTTCCCGGAATGCACAATGAGCAAATGAGATCCGGCGTAAGCTTCCAAGCCGTCGGGAAGTTCAACGAGGATCTGTTGGGTTAACGGGCTGAAATCAATTACAGATAAATCCATCTTCCGCGAGATACAACTGGACGCTTCCGTTAAAAATGCTGCCCAAGTGCCGACCTGTGATAAGAAGTGTATCAGCATCCAGATCGGGTTCAGCACTGGTGATTTCTATTTGATTCCGACCTGCCTGCGCGGGCCGATTGCCCTGGGCGGTCATGATGTTTGCCTGAAGTGCGAGCAGCGTACACAGCAGGTACACCTTCCAGGATACGCGTACGCATCCATCAACGGTTGTTTGATGTTTCATTTTTTCTGTTGGTTGTATTTTTACTCCTTGGTCTTCTTGAAGAGAAGAAAACGACTGTAACAAACGCTTGGCGGATTTTCAATGATTTTAACCTTTTATCTTCCTGATGATAATTTCTCATTTTTGCGTTGGCATCGAGTTTGCTCTTCCATCAATTGACAATCTTGTCACCAAAATGAGAATCAACGAAACGTTATAATAACAGACACGCACTCGTACTCGGCTGCGTTTTCGCAGCGCTCACCACTTACCAAACCAAGGCCGTCAACAGCCTGATCGGCGATGTTGATGGATTCGGGTTTTCATCCACAGTCGGCCTCGTTGCCGCAAACGGCTCCCCCGCCGATACGGATGGCGACGGATTACTTGAAGTCGGAGAGTTCCTTCCCGACCGGAATCAAGACGGCATCACCGCAGTCAACCGTGGTGATTCGTTTGACAACCGTGATGCCACTGAACTCTCGGCCACCAATGGTGCGGAATGGACAGACATCGCCATGGAAGGCGCCGGCGCTTCACATCTGAGAAGCTTCACGTTTAATTTCCCACTACCGGTATTGGGTGATATTGACTACGGCGTGGATCATTTCATCAATTTCGTTTTTGGGGATTACGATGTTATTCCGGCACAACTCATTGTGGAGGGTGTCAGCGTTCCACTGACAGCGCAGACCAGAGCTGATGACGGACTGATTCAAAGCGCATTTGCAACAGTCACCTGGGTAGATATGCTGGACGGTGAAGTGGTCGTGCAGATCGATGCACCCAACGAACCCTTTCTGGCAGTCGATTATGTCTTTCTGGACACCGACCAGTTTGCAGATCAGGATGAGGATGGTGTCCCGGACCCGCTTGACAACTGCCCATTCACCGCCAATGCCGATCAAGCTGACAGTGACGGTGATGGAATCGGGGATGCTTGTGATGCGATCAATATTGCATTGGACATCAAGCCGACTTCATGCCCGAACCCTGTAAACACCCGCAGTCGCGGCGTTCTCCCTGTGGCCATTGCCGGAACGGATTCCTTTTCTGTAGCTGAAGTGGATTTGGATTCACTGAACCTGGCGGGAGTTGCGCCTTTGCGAACAGGCTATGCGGATGTGACATCCCCCTATTTCCCAGCCATTCCGCCAATGGATTGTCTCGATTGCCTGAGTTCTTCATCGGATGACACAACAGACCTGGTCATGCACTTCGACAAGCAAGAAGTGCTTTCCGCATTGGAAACCATGTTGGATCGCCCCCTTGAAGACGGAGAATGTATCCAGGTATACTTGGATGGATGGACACTGGATGGAAAGCAGACCCTCGGCGCTGACAACATTCACATCCTTTCCAAAGGTAAAAAATAATACCTGAATCATGGGTCGGGATATGATCCCAAACCGGGCCGGTCAAAGCAAAACGCAAGTAAGTAAGCCTCTTGCAGCTTGGCCGGCCCATTTTTTGTGAATTTGCCGTTTCAAAATGAAACGCAAAGGTCGATCAGGAACCAAACAACACTTCACTTCTCATCCCAAAAGGTGCCTTCTTCACTGGCCTGCGTTTCGAAGGCGTTCAACTTGGCCATCATTGAAAGGATTTGTTCAGTTTGTGCACCGGCGCGGTCAATGCGTTCCGGCAGATCTTGTTCCACCTGGAAAAGCAGAGGTGTTTCACGTGAAGCTATGAAGCCGTATTGATTTCCGGTTTGGGAGGAGATGCGAACATGCATCTTCCATGGTCCAATCCGAACAGCGGAGGGATTGTTGTCGGATGATGAGTAGAAAAACTCGAATGGCGGGACTGCTTTTTGTGCGGAATTCACCAAAAGCATGGAACCGATATTGCGCCCATCAATGGTCCGATCGCCAGGGAGGTCGACACCGGCAAATGCAAAGATGGTTGGCAATAGGTCCAGGGTGCTGATCGGAGTTTGTTCGATTTGACCTGCAGGAATTGTTCCCGGCCAACAAAAGATGCCGGGTACTCGATGGCCACCTTCCCATGTGGAACCTTTACCATCCCGAAACGGCATGGCATAGCCGACGTGCATGCGAGCTTCGCCGTATTTCGGGTGATCTGCAGTGTCGTTAAATCGAATCCAAGGGCCATTGTCCGATGAAAAAACAATCAGAGTGTTGTCGGTCAACTTCATTTCATCGAGCAAGCTGCGTATGCGCCCCACCGAGTGGTCAATCTCCGCCATGACATCCCCCAACAAACCTCGTCGTGATGTTCCCGCAAAGGCCTCGCTCGCATGAATCCCAAGGTGAGGCATGTTGAATGGAATGTAGGCAAAGAACGGGGTGTCTTCGCTTTTTTTAATAAACGAAATCGCCGCGTCGGTGCAACGACCGGTCAGGGAGGCGCAAACATCATGCTTGGACGGCAAATCTCGAGTCAACACGCGGTAACCTGCAACGGGATCTGTCCCCTCCGAATCAGACTGTATCAACATGGCCACGTCATAATCATGCGATACATTCGTCCCAAACCACTCGTCAAATCCATGGGCCAGCGGAAGCGTATCCACAGAGAACTCATTCATTGCATTGGGACTCCCCAGATGCCACTTGCCAAAGATGCCGGTTTTGTAACCACGTTGCTTCAATCCTTCGGCCAAAGTAAATTCTTCCGGATGCAAATGACGCGGCGCCCCTGGTCCGATCACCCAGGATCCCAGTCCCGACCGGATCGGATACCGCCCGGTCAACAACGAATATCGGGAAGCGCTGCACGCAGGGGATGTCACGTAGCACTGGGAAAAATTCATGCCCTCCTGGACCATTTTGGTGATGTTGGGGGTGTGAATGGTGGGGTTGCCGTTGTGGGAGTAATCACCGTAGCCGCTGTCATCCAGAAAAAAGATAACAACATTGGGACGATCTCCAACAGCCCTGGCATATCCGGTGGCAGACAAGAGCAAGGCGGCCCCGCTGAGAGCGGCCATCCAAATGGACCGGAGAGTATTATTCGTGCGTT
>JAQCFT010000055.1 GCA_027619545.1 Verrucomicrobiota bacterium
CCCCCATTCTCTGGAATTCGGTGATCACGGCACCGCTCTGGAGGTCTACGCAAACGCCACAGCATCCTTGAAAAAACTTTTGAATCCTTTGCCGGAGTTATTATGATGACTCCATACCCGATTTCAAAGCTGAACGCAGGGGTGTCTATAGCAACCGTTTGCACGCAGGACTCATTCTGATGATGAGGCAACATACAAATCCAGTTCATTTCATGTCGACCAGCTACTTTGGGACCTTGTTGGTTTGCATGGGATACGTCCTGTCTCTCGCGTCGGTTCGAACGGAGTCCATCGACTTTGATCAACACATCCAACCGTTTCTCGTCCGCCGATGCATAGCTTGCCATGGTCCCGATCAACAGAAAGGCGGACTGCGGCTCGACCTGAAATCCACAACAATGAAGGGCGGCAAGAACGGTCCAGTTATCAATGTCAAACAGCCGGACCAAAGCGCCATCCTTCAGCGCATCAATTCTCAGGATCCGGATCTGCGAATGCCTCCTGAAGGCGCCCCCCCTTCGCTGGATGAACGATTGGCCTTGCGAAGGTGGATCCAACAGGGTGCCGCCTGGCCTGCTGACGCCAGCAATGAATCCATCTTGTATCGTCATTGGGCCTACCAGAACGTGATTTCCCCGACACCTCCGCCTCCCGGGGAAAACTGGCGCGTGCAAAATCCAGTCGATTTATTCATTCAACATCGACTTGAAAAGCAGGGGCTCCACCTCAATCCACCAGCCGAACAACGCCAGCTCATCCGACGCATGACACTGGACCTGACCGGGCTTCCTGCTTCATGGGAAACCATCCAGTCATTTGAGAAAACCACCTCCCCATCCGCCATCGATCAGGTCATTGACCGATTGCTTCAATCACCACATTACGGTGAACGCTGGGGGCGACACTGGCTGGATGTGGCGCGGTTCAACGAAAGCCAGGGATACGAGCGCGACAAACACCGACCAAATGCCTGGCGCTATCGGGATTACGTCATCCGTTCTTTCAATCAGAACAAGCCTTACGACCAATTTGTCAGGGAACAGATCGCGGGTGATTTACTGGAACCGGTCACGCAAGATGGAATCATTGCCACCGGATTCCTGGTTGCGGGTCCATGGGATGAGGTCGGGGTCAATCAGATCAATCGCATCAGTCGCAAACAAGTGAGGGAGGACGAACTGGAGGAAATGATCGGCACACTCGGTCAAACGTTTCTGGCCACCACCATTCACTGCGCCCGCTGTCACAGTCACAAATACGATCCCATCCCACTCAAGGACTATTACCGTATCAAAGCCGCGTTGGACGGGGCGCATCATGGTGATCGCCCAATCCCGACCACCGAGGAACGTGCGAACTATGCCAGGGCCCGGCGGACAATTGAATCCGAATTGAAAGCGATCGAGGCAAAACGCACTGCTGAAAAAAAAGAAAAAGACGCAACCTTGAATGCGGCCATCAAGGCGTTGGAACAAGAACTAAAGGAACTCGACCGACAACTACCAAAGTCCTACGCCGCCAACCCTCGCGAACCGGATGTCACCCAGGTGCTCGCCCGAGGGGATGTTCAGCAGGCTCTTGAACCGGTCAGCGCGGGCGGTCTGAGCATGCTGCGTCAACTGGACTACGATTTTGGATTGCAACCAAACGCAAAAGAATCCTCCCGTCGCCGAGCGCTCGCGGATTGGGTGACCGATCCGGCCAATCCGCTCCTGGCACGCGTAATGGCCAATCGCATTTGGCATTATCACTTTGGACGCGGTCTTGTAACGACTCCCAACGACTTCGGTCAGCTCGGAGCACGTCCATCGCATCCGGAACTATTGGACTGGTTGGCCACGGAATTTATCCGCAGCGGATGGGACGTCAAACACATGCACCGTTTGATCATGTCCAGCGCCACCTATCAGCAATCCTCGGCACCCGATGAAAAAGGCCTCAAAAAAGACGCCGACAACCAGTGGCTGTGGCGATTCTCACCACGTCGGGTTGAAGGCGAAGTCGCCCGAGATGCCATGCTGATGGCGAGTGGGGAGATCAATTATGACATGGAAGGACCTGGTTACAAATCCTACACCCTCAAGGTCAACAATTCGCATTTCTACACCTGGAAAGATCACCAGGGAGCCACCTACAACCGGCGTTCGGTTTACCGAACTCATGTTCAATCCGCCAACGATCCCTTGATGGATTCATTGGATTGCCCTCGTCCCAGTGACCTGATGCCGAACCGCAGCATTACCACGACGCCACTTCAAGCCCTGACACTGATGAACAACTCCGTCGTCCTGCGTCAGGCAGCAAAAATGGCGCAGGATCTGGAACAACAATGGCCAAATAACACGCAGCAGGCCATTCAATCCGCCTTTCAGCGAACCATGCAACGCAACCCGACAGCAGAAGAGCTCCATGAACACCAAACCCTGGCAGCCGAGCATGGGCTGTCCCAGGTCTGCTGGGTATTGTTGAATTCGAGTGAATTCCTTTACATGCAATAATCTTAAAACTCACAACAACTCCATCATGAATCCGCATCCCTCATCCCATCTGCTCTCGACAAAGGCGACATCCAGGAGACAATTTCTCAGGCAATCAGGCTGCGGATTTGGCACGGTGGCATTGCATTGGCTGCTGGGAGCAGACGCTGGATTACTGGCTTCGAATTCACCTTACCTCCCGAAACCGGCCGGATATATTCCCAAAGCACAACGCATCATTCACATTTGTGCACTGGGCGGGGTCAGTCATGTGGATGCCTTTGATTACAAACCCGAACTGGATCGGCGCAATGGACAAACCTACACCGGCAACGCCATGAAAACCCATCGTCTGAAACCCGGACGCTTGATGGGGAGCCCCTACACCTTTAAACGGCGCGGACGCAGCGGGCTGTGGATGAGCGATTTGCTCCCCCATTTGACCGAGTGTGTGGATGATCTGACCTTTGTTCATTCCATGCACACCAAGAATTCGAATCACACACCCGCCACTTTTCAGATGAATTGCGGGATGGACCGCAACGGCTATCCCAATTTTGGAGCGTGGGCGTCCTATGGTCTGGGATCCGAAAACCAAAACCTTCCCGCTTATATTGTGCTGCCAGATCCAAGACAGTATCCAGCAGGTGGAGCAATTAATTGGACAAGTGGATTTCTTCCGGCAGTTCATCAGGGAGTCGCCTTTCAATCCGGCCCCAACCCCATCGCCGACCTCAACACACCGTCAACCGTCAATCCGTCAGCACGAACGAGCGCTTCCAAATTGCTGACGCGCATGAATAAAAGTTTTGCAGGTCAGTTCGAGGGAGATTCCACATTGGAAGCACGCATTCATGCCTACGAACTGGCCGCACAGATGCAAATGTCGGTGCCCGAACTCACCGACCTGAAAGGAGAAAGCGAGTCCACCCGAAAACTATACGGACTGGATTCGCCCGTCTGCGGTGAATTCGGACGCAACTGTCTGTTGGCGCGACGCCTGGCGGAGCGTGGAGTGCGTTTTGTTCAGATTTACAACGGCGGCGGACAAGGTTCCCCCAGAGTGAATTGGGATGCACACGAAGATCTCACCAGCAATCACGACAAACAGGCCGCCGTCATGGACCAACCCGTGGCCGCTTTGTTGAAAGATTTAAAATTGCGCGGCATGCTGGAAGACACCTTGGTTCTGTGGACAACCGAATTCGGACGTACCCCCATCACGGAAGGGCTCGAAAGCCGGGGACGGGATCACCATAAACACGCGTTCACCATCTGGATGGCTGGAGCCGGAGTTAAAAAAGGATACGCCTACGGAGCAACCGATGAACTGGGGAATCAAGTGGTTCAACATCCGACCGAATTTTACGACATCCACGCCACCTCGCTGCATTTGATGGGCATGGATCACACCCAATTGACCTATTACCACAATGGCATCGCACGACGCCTGACCAACGTGCACGGAAATGTCATCCATTCACTGTTCAACTGAATGGACAAAGATGCGGAAGCCATTTCAGAAAAACCTCTGCCGGAACTTTGGTTGAACCGGCAGGGTGTCCACGAAGTGTCGGGAATGCACATCCGGTAGCGTGTCCGAACAGCACCTCATTCACCCAACACCCTTGCGCGCCCGCGGCTCTGCGGCAGCAGGCCCTTACCTTCTCTACGGTGCCCCCCCGGTCTGATTCATCCTCCTGAAGTCCCTACTTGGCTGGCGGAACGGGCTTTTTCTTTTTGAGTTTGCGGTAACGCTTCCAGCGATCATGCACCCAGAACCAGTTCAAGGGATCGCGGTGGATCGCTCTTTCAAATGCTCGATTGACATCCTTGGTGATGGATTCAACCGATCGGCGTTCTCCTTGAGAAAACGTGGGGATTTCCTGATCAAAAATCACCTTCCATTTTGCGGGACCGATTCGATAGCAAATCGCCATCCCCAGACGACAGTGATAGCGATGGGCAAACACGGCGGGAGCTGTTGAACAGAGGCATTCATCCCCCAAAAACTCCATCGGAGTGCCACTCCCCGCCACCTGATCCGCCAACAACCCCAGCATGACCGAACCTTCATTCATGATTTGACGAAGTTTCCCAAACTGTTTTCGGCGATCGAAGAACAACACACCTGAACGGGCGCGCAACTCATGCAACAATCGATCGAGACCGGCTTGGTTCAAACCCCGATAAGTCGTGGCTCCCTTGAACCCCTCCACCTGAGACATGCACCGGGCGTACAATTCGAAATTTCCAAAATGACCGATGGCGAACACCCAATTGTTGTTCCATTCGGGATCGGTTCCTTCTCCTTGATGAGATTGAAGCATTTCGAGACCTTCAAACTCCAGATGCTTTTGAAGCCGGCCCCAACTCATGCCAGCCGTTTTGATGGCTGAAATGTAGTTTTCTCCCAGACGTCGATAGTGTTCCTTCGCCATGGATTCAGGATCCCCCTCGGTGCGGGTCTGTTTCAGATACCACTCAAGTTGTCCGATTGCGACGCGACGATGCCGCTTATCAAACACAAACGCCAGGCGACCGGCCAGGCGACCAAAAGCGGCGACCCATGTCAAAGGAAACAGTTGGATGACAAACACCAAACTCCGGCCCAACGCATAAAGCAACCACTGTGACAATCTGTTCATGATTCAGTGGAAACAGATTTTTTTGACGCACTCGTGGAAGTCCTTGGCGCCTTTCACAATGTTGATTTCGACGCGCATAAAGTAGATAGGGAGATCACGTCGATCCAGCTTAGGAAAGCGAACCGCATCCTTCTGAGTGGTGATCAACATCTCCGCCTGCCTTTTTACCCCGCGATTGATGACATCGAGCACCTCTTGCTGGTTATAACGGTGATGGTCGGCAAACCGGCGTTGATAAACAATTTGATTCCCCAATTGGATCAGGCTCTGCTCAAAACTCTCCGGTTGTGCAATACCGCTGATGGTTGCCAACCGACGGTGGCGTACAAACTCCAAGGGCAACTGCTCGCCCGTAAACAAATCCTCAAAAAACAAAGGATGATGCACACATTCGATGATCCCGGCCCGAGGATTCAGTTCTTGGATTCTTTTCCTTAAACCTTCGGTAGGCCCGTTGATTTTGGTGATAAAGATCGTATGGGCGCGTGCCAGATGAGACGGGGGCTCACGGAGTGTCCCACGTGGCAGCAGATGCTCATTTCCAAACGGATCCTGATAATCAATCAGTACTACATCATGCCGTCTTCCCTGCAATTTCCAGTACTGATAACCATCATCCAGCAACAAGGTATCACATCCATATTTTTGAATCGCATACCGCCCGCTCTTGACACGGTCCTTATCCACCAGAACCACCACATCCCTTAAATTGGCCGCCAACATGTAGGGTTCATCCCCGGATGACTCCGAATCCAGCAACAAGGATTCCCCATTGGAAACAACCTTCGGCGGTGTGATATCCTGGCGCAACAACAGCTTGTTCATCAAACGCTCATGAAAGGGCCGGGGCTTTGAACGATAACCACGAGAAAGAATGGCCACCTTGCGCCCGGCATCCTGAAGCTCTCGAGCAAATTTCTCCACGACAGGCGTCTTGCCAGTCCCCCCCACTGTCAGGTTTCCGACTGCAATCACTTGAACCCCCAGTGTGGAGTCCCTCAGCAAACGCAAATTGTACAACGATCGCCGCAACTTGATGGCCCCTGTGAAAACCAGGGAAAGACAAAACAAAGCACTCCGAATCACCGTGGCCTTTCGGTCCTGACGATGACCGGAGATCACTTCCAGCACCAAAGTCTCAATGGCCTCTGTCCAATCCCTGATCGAAAAACGCATCGGCCGACGAGTCTGCCAAAGCCATGGGACAAGGGCAAGCTGTCTGGAACAAGTTATTTGCTTTACCTCATCGCCAGAATTCCCATGATTCGAACATGCAACCCGCAGCAAGGAATAATTACAAACCAGAGAACACACCCATAACACCCTGGCTCCGTTTAAGTTTCCTCTTGGTTCTGAGCGTTTTGTCCATATCAGTCTCCGGGGCAGACTTCTGGGATAGTCGTGAGCGCAAGGAGTTTGACTGGGAAAAACAGAATCAAACTTCTCAAATCATCCCCATTCCCATCGATACGATCGGATCAACGCATTTCGTCACCCCATACGGTGATATCGAACTTTGCAATTTTACCGCTGAAAGCAATTCCGCAACCCGAGTCATTGCACCAAAACAACCATTCGATCATTCCTTCAAGCTGATCGTGGAAAGAAGTCAAACGCAGCATCAGTTTTCCGATGGCCGATGGCAAATGCACCCCTTGGAGAAAGAGGACAACAGTTGGTCAGGTGTCATCAAACCGACGCGACCAGGATCTTATCGTGTGGAAGTCTACATCAAGTCAAAGGTCGATGAGCCGTTGGATATGGAATTCTCCCTGCAGTCATCCAAAGCCATGCGATCCATCAAATCCACTGCCGACCCGTTGGCCGTGCAGGCGTTTGACCTGGGCCGAATCAAAATCACCGAACCCAAGGGATCCAAATGGAGTTTGAACATCAAAGAGGCGTCACTGGAATCCATCGACCTGTCCCATGTCGTGTTGCGTCCCGCCCCGGAAGGCGAGCCCATCCGCCAGCTCGCAGATGGATCGATCCTTTTGCATGCGAGGGATGTCACCGTTCACGGAACGAAGCTTCAATACGAGCCTCTCCCGCACAAAAACACGGTCGGTTATTGGATTCATGAAACAGATTATCCCTCCTGGGAATTTGAATTGTTGCGCCCGGGTCGATACGCCATTGAAATCCTGCAAGGCTGTGGAACAGGGCATGGAGGAAGCCACATGAACATCAAGGTTCATGAATCAACGATTCCGTTCCTGGTGGAAGATACCGGACACTTTCAACATTTCGTGCCTCGTTTTGTCGGAGAAACTCAATTCCCCCGCCCCGATCGATATCGGCTTGATCTCATCCCCGCAAAGAAGGCCGGCGGCGCGGTCATGGACGTTCGACAGATCAGGCTTGTTCCGATTGCGGACAAGCCCTGAGCATCTCAGGACGAAGTAAAAGACGGATCAACGCCCACGCTTTTCCCACCAACCACCACCCGGCACCCAGTCTGGTTCCAGGATGGCTGCATGCTGCCGTTCCAGCGAGGGCAAGGTGTGGGTTCGGGTTCTCAATCGGTCCTTGCGGGCTTGCTCTTCGCTGAACGCGGGATTGAGATAGGGCATGCGAGCGTCCGTCGATTGCATCCATGCCACCAACTTTTCAAACATCTCCGTGACGCGTTCCTTATTTTCAGAAGACAAATCGTTCTGCTCCCCGGGATCATTGGACAGATGATACAATTCGCATCGACCATCCTCATGATAAAAAATGAGTTTCCAATCCCCTTCACGCATGATGGAGGAAGGTTCCCCACCCTGATTTCCGTAGTGCGGATAATGCCAAAACAAGGGACGTTTCTTTATCGTTCCACCTTTCAGCACTGGGACCAAACTGACTCCGTCCACATGTTGTTCCGGACGCAAAGGCAGCCCCACCATTTCCATCAAGGTCGGATAGAAATCAGTTCCAATAGCAGGAACATTGCTGGCGGAGTTGCCTGCAACAACTCCGGGCCATTTAATGAAGTAAGGTTCACGGATACCACCTTCCCATTGGCGACCTTTGCCTCCACGCAACGGTAGATTGGAAGTAGCCTTGCCGTCACCCGCTGACACACCTCCATTGTCGGATGTGAACACCACGATCGTGTTGTCAGCCAGGCCCAGACGATCCAGTGTTTCCAAAACCATTCCAACAGCTTGATCCATGGCTTCGACCATACCTCCGTAAACAGGATTGTCCTGCACCTGACGAACGGGCGACGTGCGATCAATGATAAAACGATGATCCGGTTTGGGTTGTCGCGATGCTTTGTCCCGGTATTTTGACCACAGGGATTGCGTCGTCTCCAATGGAGCATGCACCATGTAAAAGGAAAGATAAGCCAGGAAGGGTTCGTCCTTATGTTCCTCGATGAATTTGGACGTTTCTTTCCCAAGTCTCAAAGGCAGATACTCCCCATTGGGGCCAGATTCCATTTTGGGATTGCTGTAAGGTGAAAAAAAGCCACCGGGAGGCGATCCTCTGTGATGACCGCCAACATTGATATCGAATCCATGATCCTCCGGAAAACTCCCCTCACCCCCCAAATGCCATTTACCGGCAAAGAATGTCCGGTACCCCCCCTCTTTGAAAGCCTCGGCCAAGGTCGTTTCATCCTGGGAAAGCTGGTGGTGATAATGAGCGGGCAGAAGCTTGGTGTTGCGTTTCCAATCTGTTCCTTCGGCTGCACCTATCCAATCAGTGATTGCCAGTCGAGCTGGATATTTCCCTGTCATGATGCTGGCACGTGACGGACTGCACACTTGGCAGGTGGCGTATCCTTGTTTGAATCGCATCCCCTCACGGCCGATACGGTCGATATTGGGAGTCTCATAAAAGGTGCTGCCCTGAATGGACAAATCACGCCACCCCAAATCATCAGCCAGAATGAACACGACGTTCGGACGATCCGCAGCATGAACATGGAACGTCATCATCGAAAGACATGACACCGCAAGCAAACGAAACCAATGGGAGAAGTTCATGCGCGCATCCTAATACCCCGCAGGCAAAGAAGCAATCTTCCATCCACACAACCCCATAACAAGTTTGCCACCTGTAACTTCCCAAGGCATCAATTTTAGCCAAGCGCTTTACCTGAAATGCGGCAAGTCATTACCACTCTGGATACGCCGGGCTGACGTGGTGGCTCGCTGGTGAAGACTGTACTCCACTCATGACGAAAGCTCTTCATGAGGACGATACCATCATGTGAAATTTGGCCGCAACCTGTGCATCCACACCTTTTCCAGAGCTCCGATAACTCGGAGCAGAATGCCCATCGATCAATGCATCCCCTTAGCCCCCCTTAAAAACATCAATCAATACTCAGTGCGATTGTAAGAATTCCTTGGATAGCAAGGCCAGTTGACGACGCACAGAACGTTCCGGGAGATCCATTATTTCTGCGATTTCAACCTCTCCAAGCCCCAACAAATATTTCAACCGCGCAAGATGCAAAAGCAGGCCTCCCGCAGGAAAGGCAACCTCCAGATGATGAATCAAAGCAACCACCTCGTCAGGCGGACATGCAAAAGCGATTAGATCACCCCCCCCATCCCGCCGAAGAAGTTTCCATATCTCAATCAATTCATGGGTGGCATGTGTGTAATAATCACGCCGAATGGACCAAAGTTCAGGGAAACGGGTTACCGTGGACAGAAACAAATGGTGAACCATGGAGGAAGCACGCCCCCGAGCCTTTTGTATGGAGTTCAATGAAACCAATGACGCCAGTTCCCGGGCGATCCAGGTCTTCAGATTCAGTCCATTTTGGTTCCAAGGTGTCTGCATATTCCATCACTCACGCATAAAAATGGTGAATTGAGAATAGTGAAGGGGGAATTTTTCTTCGAATCAAGATGATTCGGTCGACCGATGAGGTCCCTCCCTCAGGTAGAAGGTGGCGTCCCGGCGCGCAAACCGCAGGGCTCCCATCTTCAATTAACCCTGCAAAAGCTATCCCCTGGACACCCCCATACCTATTGCCCCACCAAAAACCTGAAATCCCTTTAACAGGTCAAGCCAATCCACCTAAAAGCATCTGGCAAATCATCTTTTAAATCCTGTTCGTCTCGCAGATCCCCCACCGCGGTGGCTGTCTAAATCAACTCCACAAACCTACTTAGCCCCCCAAGCGGACTTGAACACAGCGGTCGCGTAATCCCGATTCAGGCGAGAGATAAAGTCGAGACTGATCTCCTTCGGACAAACCGCTTCGCAGGCTCCGGTCACCGTGCAATTGCCGAATCCGGCTTCATCCATGGTTTTGACCATGGCCAGAACCCGGCGATCCTTCTCAACCTTCCCCTGTGGCAACAAACCAAGATGAGAAACCTTGGCAGACACAAACAACATGGCGGAAGCGTTCTTGCATGCAGCCACGCAGGCTCCGCAACCGATACATTGAGCTGCATCCATCGCGGCGTCCGAAGCATCCTTGGAAATAGGAATGGCATTGGCATCCGGCGTTCCACCGGTGCTGGCGGAGACGAAGCCACCGGATTGGATGATCTTGTCGAATGCGTCACGATCCACCACGAGGTCCCGCACCACAGGAAACGGCCTGGCACGCCAGGGTTCGATGGTGATGGTCTGACCATCCTGAAAATGTCGCATGTGCAACTGACATGCAGTCGTTGCTTTTTGCCCTCCGTGAGGCACTCCATTGATCACGAGAGAACATGTTCCGCAGATACCTTCACGACAATCGGAATCGAAGGCCACGGGGTCTTTACCTTCGGCAATCAAGCCCTCATTCACCACGTCCAACATCTCGAGGAACGACATGTCCTTGTTCACATCGTTGGCCTGGTATGTCACAAATCCACCGGCATCGTTGCCGTTCTTCTGTCGCCAAATCTTAAGGGTCAGTTTCATTACTTGTAACTCCTTTGGGTCATTTTGACTTCTTCGTATTGCAGCGATTCCCGGTGCAGGTTCGGAGCTTTGTCAACGCCCTGATGTTCCCAGGCGGCCACGTAGGAGAAATCTTGATCGTTGCGCAGCGCTTCACCGTCTTCGGTCTGGTATTCGGTACGAAAGTGACCGCCACAGGATTCTTCACGATGATGCGCGTCACGGCAAAGCAACTCGGCAAACTCCATGAAATCCGCCACGCGCGAGGCTTGTTCCAAAGCCACATTCATCTCGTTTGCTCCGCCTGGAACACTGATATTCTGCCAGAATTCCTCCCGCAACTGCGGAATCCGCTTGATGGCTTCTTCCAGGCCCGCCTTGTCACGAGCCATACCACATTTTTCCCAGACCAATCGGCCAAGTTCCCAGTGCATGGAACGAATGGTGCGACCGCCTTTGACGGAAAGCAGTTTTTGAATCTTTTGATTCACTTCATTTTCAACGCTCTTGAAGGCATCATGTGAAGTGGAAGGACGCTCTTGTTTGTGGGAGGCGAAATAATGCCCGATGGTGTAGGGAATCACGAAATAGCCATCGGCCAATCCTTGCATCAACGCACTGGCGCCCAGACGATTTGCTCCATGATCTGAGAAGTTCGCTTCACCCAGCACAAACAAGCCCGGAATATTGCTCATCAAGTTGTAATCCACCCAGAGCCCACCCATCGTGTAATGCGGTGCGGGAAAAATGCGCATGGGTTGTTTATAAGCATTTTCGCCGGTGATTCGTTCGTACATGTCGAACAAATTGCCGTACCGTTCACGCACGGCCGGTTCACCCAGACGCTTGATGGAATCCGCAAAATCCAGAAACACCCCCAGCCCCCCCGGTCCGACACCCCGACCGTCATCGCAAGCTTCCTTCGCAGCCCGGGAGGCAATGTCACGTGGAGCCAGATTACCGAAACTTGGATATTTGCGCTCAAGAAAATAATCGCGTTCGTTCTCTGGAATTTCCCACGACTTACGGTTGTCACCTTGTTTCTTCGGAACCCACACCCGCCCGTCGTTGCGCAACGACTCGGACATCAAAGTCAACTTGGACTGGTGATCACCACTGACCGGAATGCAGGTCGGATGGATCTGCGTGTAACAAGGATTCGCAAAGGCAGCCCCTCGTTTGTGAGCGCGATAGGTGGCGGTCACGTTACAACCCACCGCGTTCGTCGAAAGATAAAACACCGGGCAATAACCGCCGGTCGCCAAGATGACAGCATCACCGGAATGCGAGGAAATCTCACCATTGACCAAGTTTCGGACGACGACGCCCTTGGCATGGCCATCCACCAATACGAGATCCTGCATCTCCGTGCGCGGGAACATCTGAACGTTGCCGAGGCCAATCTGACGACTCAGAGCCTGGTAGGCGCCAAGAAGAAGCTGTTGCCCCGTTTGTCCACGAGCGTAAAAAGTCCGGGAAACCTGTGCACCGCCGAAGGACCGGTTTGCCAGGTATCCGCTGTATTCACGGGCGAAAGGAACGCCTTGAGCCACGCATTGGTCAATGATCTGGCGACTGACTTCGGCCAGGCGGTGCACATTTGCTTCACGAGCACGAAAATCACCGCCTTTGATGGTATCATAAAACAGACGATGGACACTGTCGCCGTCATTCTGATAATTTTTGGCCGCATTGATCCCACCCTGGGCGGCAATGCTGTGTGCGCGCCGGGGGCTGTCCTGATAGCAGAAACATTTGACCTTGTATCCCAACTCAGCCAGCGTGGCTGCTGCGGAAGCTCCCGCCAAACCGGAACCGACCACCAGCACCTCAAACTTGCGTTTGTTGGCGGGAGCGACGAGTTTGAGATCGAACTTGTGTCGTTCCCATTTGCTGGCCAATGGCCCCGATGGAATTTTTGAATCCAAATTCATGATTACAATACCTCCTTACCAAATCCGAGAAGCACCGCTGCCGGAATCGAGGTGTTACCGATGAAAATCACCCAGGCAATCACCACCGCAAAGCGATCAAACCAACCGCGAAATTGCCCAGTACTGAACCCCAGGGATTGAAACAGACTCTTCACACCATGACTCAGGTGAATACAAAGGAGCCCGTTGGCGATGATATAAAAAAGAGAAGAGAAAGGATTTGAAAAACCCAGGATCACCATCTTGAAAACATCGTGACGATCCTTGGCATCGTGCCCCAGATAATCGGGAGCTATCGTGAAATCAAACAAGTGGTATACGATAAATGCAAAGACGATCAACCCACTCCAAATCATGGTGCGTGAAGCAAACGTCGTAACCGTCGGATCATTCACTTCATAACGACTCGGACGCGCAGCCCGGTTTTCACGAACCAACTGACTGGCCGCCCAAATGTGAAGTCCCACACAAAACAACAGGCCAATCCGCGCCACCCAAAGCAGCTTGGGCACCGACTTCAACATGGCCGCATAGGCATTGATCTTTTCCTGGCCCATGAAGATTTGAAGGTTTCCGACCATGTGACCAATCACAAACCCGAACAGAGCAAGCCCTGTCAGACCCATGATATACTTCTTCCCCAATGAGGAGCAAAAAATGGCTTTGAAAATGTTCATACAGTTTTGAATCCCGACAATGGATCGCTCAATCTCCCTATGACACGGCCCAGCCGCGTCACAAGCTCTCTTCAATGTCTATAAGCTAGACTTGTGGAAGTCAATGATCCGAATAAAGAATTAGACACGTTAATGGGAGGCATTAACAAAACACGCGATAGAATGACTTAAATCCATGCCTCCTTGACGAGAGGGATCAGATCCGTCAGTTGGCACAGTTTTCCTTTTTCACCCGAACACGTTCGATCAATATGCAACGCCTGCAAACCGGCAGTTTGAGCCCCCATAACATCCTCTTCATAAACATCCCCCACATGCAGAATCCGATCGGGCGGAAGTCCGAACTTGGAAATGGTGTGTTCAAAGATGACAGGCGAAGGCTTGGTAAAGCCTATGTCGCAGGAAACACTGATCAATTCAAAGAAACCTTCCAGGCGCAGATTGTCCAGCAAAGGTCTCAGCCGGGTGTCCCAGTTGGAAACAATCCCCAGCCGAAATCCCCTGCCAGCCAGATCGTCCAGTGTAGGCAGCACATCTGCATGCACCTTCCAGACACCGGGATCTTCAAAGCGCTGATATAGTTTGGGAAACATGATTCTGCAATCTGCCTCGGAAACCAATCCTTCGAATGTACGAATAACCAGGCGTTCCCAATCATTTTCGTTGTATTGAAAATCCCCTTTGGCTCTCCAGGCCTCCGCAAATTGATCATTCAATCGAGTTGGATCCAAATCAGAATGGCCACAGCCGGATGCCACGTCCGCATAGATGTGCCCGACGGAAGGACAAGGCTCGATCAAAGTCCCTCCGACATCAAACACGATCGCCTCCACCGATAAGGGCGCGGCTTCAATTATGGGTTGGTTACCTGTATTCATCCGTACGTATGAATCCCCTTACTCCTTTTTTCGCATCCGGGACTAAACGAGTGCTATCGAATCGCCACCTGCTGTTCAAGATCAATTTGGTTAAAAAAATATCATACGCACCCTCCCGCTTCACAAACCAGGAGCACGTCAGGTGAAATCATGAGCTTTTGCGAACTTTTATCGTCCCAATGCGCTTACAACCATTCGGGCAACTGGTTAATATCCCAGGAATCCATGAACAACTGGCATCGATCTGCCGCGCGCCCGTGCGCCCATACTGCGTACCTTAAAACCATTTCTGGGTCGTTCGACTTTTCGTGCTGCGCGAGCAATCCTCCCAAGTATCCGGCCAGAATATCCCCCGCCCCTCCCTGAGCCAGATTGGGATTCCCCGATGCATTGATGTAAACCGGTCCGGACGCGCGCCCGATCAAGGTGTGATGCCCTTTCAACACCACCCAACATTGACCATATTTTAAAGAGAGTGCTCGCAGAGCGGCAAGACGATCCGCCTGAATATCCTGATTGGAAACACCCAGCATCCGTGCGGCCTCGCCTGGATGAGGAGTGATCACCCGGGGCATCTCGAAAGCTTCTTCAGAAGAAGGCAACCAATCCAACGCAGACGCGTCCACCACCACCGGAACCGAACAGTTCTGCCATATTTCCCCGACCTGGATTTTAACTTCCACGTCGATATCATTCGATGCCAGGCCGGGTCCGATCACCACGGCGGTGGATTTTGGTGAAAGGAGAAGGTGTCTTTCAAAAGCATGGACCATGACGTTCTGCAACTGCAAAGCCACGCCTTCATACGACGAAACATGCGTCATCAACTCCACCAATCCCGGTCGGGCTCGGGAGGCTCCGCGTGCCGTCAGAACCGCTGCTCCATGGTATCCACGACTGCCCGCATATATTTGCACACAGCCATGACTTCCTTTATGGGATTCCAAAGGACGCTTAGGTGGCCACCCCACAAAATCGTGCGCATCCCCCCAAAGCAGATCGCTGCTCCCAAAGTCAGAACCATCCCAATCAACCAATCCCACATCAGACAGAACACTCATCCGCCCCACATAATCACTGGCCCCTTGAACCAGCATACCTGCTTTTGGAGCCCCGACCGTCCAGGTCTGGTCCGCTCGAATCGCACATCCCAGAGAAGGCCCTGAATCAGCATGTAAACCTGAAGGAATATCAATAGAAACCAAAGTCTCCGCTGAGGCATTGATCCGATGAACCACATCCGCCCAAGCGCCTTCCAATGCGCGGTTCAAACCAATTCCAAAAAGTCCCTCCACCACCAGGTCCGGCAGCTCTGCCAACGAGGAATCCAAAGCCGCCATCTGTTCTTCCGGGTGACGCAAGCGGATCAACGTGACGCTACGCTGGAAAATCCACGGGCAGGCAGCGCAAACGTCGTCGCCATTGTGGCCCTTTCCTGCAAGCAACAAAACCGAATCACCGGGAGAGGTCATCTCCATGATCCGTTCCGCAATACGTCGCCCCACCTGGGCGATGACATCAGATTCTTGCACGCCCCGCGCCCAGGTCCTTTTCTCCCAGTCGCGCATGCCCTTTAATGTCAAAACAGGATAGGCCATTGTTCCGTGTTTGAATGACGCATCTAAGCCAACGTCCAGCCATCTCGGTATTCACGCTTCAGGTAACGCTGATCGAGGTCCAGATTGGGCATGCGCATGGCGGCGTGATCCCATTCAATGGTCTTGCCGATGCGATAGGCCACGTTCCCCAAATGATTCGCCTCGGTCAGCGGACCGGCGTAGCCAAAATGACAAGTCGTTGGCGCGCCCGTTTTGCAGGCATGAATCCATTCCTGGTGATGACCGATGGATTTGGGAATCCAGGGGTCCGGACGTTTAAAGTTCAAGAATCGCCCCTCGGGTAACAACACATGTTTTCCGTAATCGGACAACAACATCCCTTCGTCACCGATGAACAACACGCCGTTACCCCATTGGGGAATTTCACCACGCTTCCAGATGTCCGGTTTGTTCGCTCCCTGATGCCATGTCAGTTTCAGTCCGGCGCGCCCCTCCCTGGCAGGATAGGTGTATTCGGCAAACATGGATGCGGGAGCAATCTCAGGATGCGGCGGCGGTCCCCAGGCTCGCACCGAAGTAGGCGCATCCAGATTCAATGCCCAAAACGGCAGATCATTCCAGTGACTGCCAAGATCAGACATCGTTCCGTTGCCAAAATCCCACCAACGATACCACTTTGGACCGGGAAAATAAATCTCATGATAAGGACGCCATGGCGCAGGCCCGATCCACAGATCCCAATCCACATGATCCGGCACCGGCATAGATTCCTTGGGAGGCTCATAACTCCACACCAGATCTCGATTGGCCTCCGCATCGGCTTTCCCCTGCCAGCCCCAGGCGCGTGAGACCCAGACGTGCGCTTCTGAGACCGTCCCGATGGCGCCGCTTTGAATCAATTCCACCACCCGGCGATAGTTGTCCCCCGCATGAATCTGGGTTCCCATCTGTGTGGCCACACCTGCTTTGGCAGCGGCTTCGGTGATCATACGCGCCTCGTAGACGTCCCGCGTCAGTGGCTTTTCGCAATAGACGTGTTTCCCGCGTTTCAAAGCAGGCAAGGTGGCAAAGGCATGCGTATGTTCGGTCGTACTCACCACCACCGCATCAAAATCCATATCCGCGGCATACAACTCCCGGAAATCACGGAATGGACGGGCGTTGGGAAACTTCTTGGCGGACGCAGCCAGGTTGTGGGCGTTGACATCGCAGATGGCGACCACGTTTTCGCCGGCCATCTGCCCGATGTTGTGCCCCCCTCGCCCTCCGACACCAATACCGGCGATGTTCAACTTGCTATTGGGAGCCGCCGAGGAAACAACGGCTGGAAAACCAATACTCCCCACGGCCAGCGCGCCCAAACCACGCTTCACAAACCGACGACGATTGACTCTGCTCTTGGCATCAAACTCTGAAGGGTTCATTCCCACATCCTGCCAGACATTCGTCCTCCTCCGCAAGTTTCAGGTTTCACCATTTAAACATCCGCATAGCTAACCCGGACGGCCCCGGACGGTCCGATCTACCTGCAAATCGATTCTCGATTTTGCCCGGGGCTTCCTATAGGTTTCCCTGCATGCACAAATGGACCATGCTCATCGTTGCGACATACGTATTATTGTCGTTTCGGACCGGACACGCGGCAGTACAATCACCCAACATCATTTTCATGATTGCGGACGACCTGGCCTGGGATGACAGTCAACCGTACGGCCACCCAACCATTCGAACCCCCAACCTGACGCGCATGGCGGAATCAGGCATGCGATTTGATCGTGCCTTCCTGACCATCAGCTCCTGCAGCGCCAGTCGCTCGAGCATCATTACAGGACGCTACCCACATCACACCGACGCCGAGCAATTGCATTGGCCGCTTCCGGCGGACAAAACCACATTTGTGGAACGGTTGCGCACAGCGGGTTATTGGACGGCGGCAGCGGGCAAATGGCACTTGGGGGATGCTGTCAAAGATCGTTTCGACCGGATCTGGGAAGTGGACACATCCGGATTCCAACTCCCCTCAGGCAAAGCAGCGGAGGCGGGCAAATTTCAGGAAACAGCGGTTGGGGATGCCAAGAGCGGCTGTGCTGACTGGTTGACCGCGCTGAATGCGCGCCCCAAAGATCGTCCTTTTTTCCTTTGGCTGGCCGCGCTGGATCCACATCGCCCCTACGATGAAGGCATCCTCGAAAACCCGCATCGCCCGGAAGACGTCATCGTCCCCCCGTACCTCCCGGACACTTTGGAAGTGCGCAAGGATCTGGCGCTCTATTATGACGAAGCTACCAGATTTGATCGATTCGTCGGAGGGATCATGGACGCCGTGCAGGAACAAGGCATTGCCGACAACACGCTGATGGTCTTGATCAGTGATAACGGACGACCGTTTCCGAGAGACAAAACAACCCTGTATGACAGCGGCATTCGCACACCGATGTTTGCGGTATGGAAAAACAAGATCAAGGCAGGAACCATCTGCAAGGAGTTGGTGAGTTCCATTGATCTGGGCGCAGGATTTCTTGATCTTGCCGGTTTGCCGGTTCCTGAGAATATGGACGGCATTTCGTTTGCCCCGTTGTTGACACATCCAAACACCCCCATCCGCGACTATTGTTTTGCGGAAAAGCATTGGCATGATTACGAGGATCATTCACGGGCCGTTCGGTCGCATCACTATAAATACATTTTCAACGACTACGACGACCTGCCCATGACCCCTCCGGCGGATGCGGTGCGCGGCCCTGTTTTTCAAGCCATGCTGAGACTTCATCAAAAAGGCCAATTGGCCTCACACCAACAACAATGCCTGACCCTGCCTCGACCGAAAGAAGAACTCTACGACCTGATCAAAGATCCTTACGAAATGCATAACCTGGCCGATGACCCTGCCTATGCGAGCGTGTTGAGAAAACATCAAGCCGTCTTCAAACAGTGGCGGGTGGATACAAATGATCACATCCCCGAAGTGCGCACGCCCGATGAATTCGACCGTACCACCGGAGGCGTCACCCCTGCCCGGGTCCGCCCACGACCTTCCAAAGCCGAAATAATGAAGAAGTTGTTGAATCATTAAATGCCCCCACCCCGTCCGTGGCTAACAACACCGCGGCACCATATCACCGACTTTCTTGTCGGATTTTATATTATTTTTCGTGTTTTGGATAATTATGGCGAATTTTAGACATACTTATCGTATTGTGGATGTTTATTTTGTTTTTTATATTATTATTTTGCATTTTAAAAATTTTGTTCCTTTTTATTTTATTTATTGACTTTTTTGCTTACAATCAGATAATAATACTTATGCAATATATTTATTGCATTTATTTTATTATATACTTTAGCAAACTATACCGCTTTAGCTTCCATTGTTTATTACGACATTGATGATGTGGTCTTGCACA
>JAQCFT010000463.1 GCA_027619545.1 Verrucomicrobiota bacterium
CCCCGTAATTTTGAGAAGGTTTCCTGCTGGCGTTGGTCAGTTTCAAGAAGCTTGTCTGCCTGAGGGGCAAATTGAATTTTCTTTGCCTCAAAGAACACAGGGATCAAGCAGATCAACAGGACCCACCCCATGCTCTTGGGAAACTTGAGAAACGGGTTGATCATGTTTTTGAATGCATCCGGTGTTTTAGTGGAAAGGGTGGGACGCCCAATGGGTCAATGCTTCGCCGGTGGCCACGGCAGGTCGCCGGCCACGGCCGTTTTCATGCTCCATAAATGGCCTCCTGCCGTGATGTAAAGCGTTTTCAAATCATCTCCTCCAAAGGCGCAGTTGGTGACCTCATCATTGGGGATGGATACCTGATCCAACAAGTCACCCCTCGCCGAAAAAACATAAATGCCAGCGGGATGGGGATCCCTGGTCTCGTGGGGTGGGTGATCCTTGTTCAGGCCTGCTGCCACGTAAACACGGCCAAGCACATCCTGGGTCATGCCATCCGGACCTCGGGATGTTTTCCAGTCGAAGATCAGTTTTTGACTTCGGAGATTGAGTGTTCCATCTGATTTGAATTTAAACTGCCACAGTTTACGTGCTCCCTGATGTGTATTGTTGTTATTATCTGCCACGTAAAGGTATTTACCGTCTCGCGAAACAAGTACACCGTTCGGGCGGTCGACTTCATGCGTGATGACCCGGGTGACGCTGCCATCGAGCTGGATGCAGTAAACCCCTTCTACCAGGTTTCCATCTCCATCCCTCATTTCCATGCTGGATCGGTCCCCGTGTCGGGGATCGGAAAAGTATATCCTGCCGGCTTCGTCCACAGTGATGTCATTGGGTGTGTTGTAGCGTGCACCCTGATAATTGGTCGTGAGAACGGTCAGTGTGCCGTCCAATTCCTGTCGGGTGACTCGACGTTGCGCCGGTTCGCAGGCCAGCAGTCGACCATGATGGTCGAACAGCAATCCATTGGTCCCGGCATTTTCCCGGTGGACCGCAATGCTTCTGGAGGGTTGCCAGCGTTGAATGTTTTGATTGCCACTGAAGAGCAATCCCAACTCCGGGTGCCAGGCGGGACCCTCGCCCGCTCCTTCTGTGAGCCATTCAACCGGGGTCGCATGGTGAGCCCAGATGGGAGTTTGTTTGTTGGGGAGCGTCCTGCACCCCGATTGGATCAGCAACACAGCGATGCACAACAAGCCTGCCATACATCGGCTCGTCGATAATAGAAAATACGATGCGGCAGGATGGTTGGGTAAGTGCCGGTGCAACTGCTCGTCATGGGTGCGCATGAACCCATATTACCTTCAGGTTGTTCCGTTCGCAAGAGTCCGTTGTAGCTGGGGAAATCACGTCGTCCGGCAGTGTTTGGGGTGCTTCTGTGTTTTTGTGTGGATGCGTCAGTTACTTATTCCGTCATTCCGCTACCACTCCCCACCTCTGGAAAATTTCTGGTGGGCGGCTTTGCTGAACTGAATGGAAGCTTCGTCTATGCTCCTCAGAATTTCTTCATTGGTGAGTCCGGTGCATGAACGCGCTGCGTCAATGACTGTGTCGCACTCATTGTTATCCATGAAACGCGCCGCTTCGAGGACCCGTTTCTCATCTTCGCGGGGGATGGCCAGGAATCCGTGTTTGTCAGCATGAATCAATTGACCTGGTTGGATGGTTTGACCGAAAACTTCTACATTACCGCCCCAGGCAACCGGCCAGGCATAGGCGTGTCCGATGCACAATCTTCGTGCCAGCGCCTTGAAACCACTGTTGGTCATTTCATCCAGATCTCTGATGGCTCCGTCTGTGATGGTTCCGATGCATCCAAGGGCCTTGTGCACATTGGCATTGACTTCGCCCCAGAACGAACCAATGACGTCGGGTTTGTCCAGATCCTGAACGATGACGATCTTGGGGCCGGGTTGGCTTGCGATATATTCCCGGTAAGCTCTCCAGGCTCCTTGACGCGCATGGGGGTGTTCAGGTTCGGATGGTTCGATGACCAACGTTACCGCATACCCTACCATTGGCCCCATTGAGGGCATGAAATCGGTGGTTTCTTCCAGATTGATTCCGTCTCGTGTCCGGTCGAGCCGGGTTATTTGTTCCCATCCATTGTAGATGGTCGGTGTGTTCCACCTTTTCAATTGCAGTAATTCCGAATGGCTCAGTCTGACTTCTTGTGCGTCTTGCATATTAAAAGTAACTCCCGTGTTTGTTAAATCACCAGATTTTCTTCCGATACCGCCGAGGTGTCATCCCCCAGAATTGTTTTCATTTCCTTGATTTCCTGTCGCAGTGCCCGGGTGAACAGATAGAGGTCATTGCTGCGAACAATAAAGTTTTCCCCATCCCTGGCCCATTTGGCATGGAGTTGAGGATCTTCACAAAAGTGGTTCCCTGCGATCAATCCTTTCGATCTTGCCTTGGTGATGATGGTGCGGATGGCATTATGGAAATCCGGGTGATCGTATTGTTCCGGAATCCCAAGGCTGCAAGACAGGTCGTGCGGTCCGATCAGCACACCATCGAGCCCTGGAACCGAGAGTATCTCATCCAGATTTTCAATGGCCGGTCGGCTTTCGATGTTGATTAACAAGAAATGATTGCGGTTTTTGGTTTCGAGATATGCGTTCAGATTGGGTTCCAGAGGAGTTCCTGTGTTCAGGAAGTGATCCAACCGCTTGCCTTTCAAAGGGCGCCATTTGACGGCTCCGACCAATGCTCGAACCTGATCAGGAGATTCAATATAAGGGGCGATTAGCCCAACGGCACCTCCGTCCAGCACCTGGCAGGCTTCGTAGGGATCAGGGCTTGGGATGCGAACCACGGGGGGGAGTCCCAATGCAGCATACGTCCGGCACATCCATGATAATTCGGTTCGATGAAGGGCGATGTGCTCGGTGTCGATGAATACAAAATCTATCCCTGTTTTGGCAACCAGCGGAGGCCATAGAGGCGATGCTGTCAGGATTGCTGTGCCGTAAGCGCGTTTCCCTTCAGCCAGGTGTTGTTTGAGTTTGAAACCATCCATTTTGCGAGCTGCGATCATGATGGTTATTGAGCTGCTTGTCTATCTGGAAAACGGTGGGCCCCTACCATGATCCATTTCGTTTTCGACACAGTGATGATGGTTTGTTCGCAATGGTTGAAAATAAACAGGTTATTCAGGTTATTTAATTCTGTAACTATTTAGA
>JAQCFT010000464.1 GCA_027619545.1 Verrucomicrobiota bacterium
TTCGATGACAATTTTATTGCGCTCCGACGTATCCTGGGTACATTTGATCCAGGCTTGTCCGGTGGTGTAATGGTAGCACAAGGCTCTTTGGAGGCTTTGGTCAAGGTTCGAATCCTTGCCGGACAGCCACGTATCAATTGCGGCCGGGTTTAACCGGCCTCTTTTTGTTTATCCACTTTTCAGTATGATTCCGGCCCTCTTGGCGACTTTTCTCTTCTGCCTCTCCGCTGTGTCTGCCACCCAAGCGACGCGCATTGTCGGGGGGATTTCTGCTAATTTCTGGAGGTTGTTGTTGGCAACTGCGTTGCTGGCCATCTGGTCGCACCTTTTTGCCCAAGGTTTGCAGGGGCAGGGGTTTGCCATGTTTTTCTGGAGCGGCGTGGTTGGCTTCGGTGTCGGAGACCTCGCCTTGTATCAGGCACTCCCCCGTTTGGGATCAAGATTGACCTTGCTGCTGGTTCATTGTGTGGCCGCTCCTTCAGCCGCTTTTGCGGAATGGCTGTGGATCCATACGGTTTTAACGCTGCCCCAGATGGCTTGCATTGCCTGTATCTTGCTCGGGGTGGTGGTGGCCCTGCTTCCCGAACGCAAGGAAGCATCGGCGACTTCCTTCAATTTAACGGGTGTGATCTACGGAATCATTGCGGCTCTAGGGCAGGGGATTGGGGCCGCCATGAGCCGGTTGGCCTACGATATCAACGCCAAAGAAGGGTTGGTAATTGATGGTCTAACAGCCGCCTATCAACGCATTCTGGGAGGGCTTCTGCTTGCTTGGATCGCTGTATGTGTGGTGCGATGGCTACGCAAGCCTGCCGGCAAATCTGTCCTGGCTACAAGCACTAAAGCAGAAAACGACCGACCCTCGCTCCGGAAAGCAGCCCCGTGGATTGTTGGGACCGCTCTGGCCGGGCCCAGTCTGGGTGTTGGGTGTTATCAATGGGCCTTGGAAAGCACTCCAAGCGGACTGGTGCTGCCTGTAGTGGCGACCACGCCTTTGATGGTGATTCCATTATCCGCCTGGATGGAAGGGGACCGCCCCACCAGGCGATCCATCGCAGGCGGATTGATTGCCGTGCTCGGAGTGATCCTCCTCGGGCAATTTCGATAACCCTCAGGCCATCGGATGCCAGCCGGCGTCAGCCCACAGGGAGCCGCTCACGGCAACATTGTTGATCATGAAACAGATGGCATCCGCGATTTCGGCGGGTTCAATCAATCGACGCAGTTGAGTCTGCGGGATGATATGCTCATTGATGAAATCCTCACCCAAAGCGCGTACCATGGGTGTGTTGGTGTAGCCGGGGTGAATGACCCCGGATCTCACCCCATGGAAGATGGATTCCTTCATGATGGTCGATGCGGCGCCTTCCAGACCAGCCTTGGTGGCCGCGTAAGCGATCTGACCTTTATTCCCCAATGAGGAAACCGAACCGATAAAGACAACAACCCCCTGCATGCCTTCACTGGGATCCCATCGCTTCAATCCACGTTCCTTTCGATCGGTAGCAATTTGCGCGACCATCTCAAGCGCCCAGTAAATGGGGGCGATCAGGTTGATTTCGGTCACTTGTCGAAACAAGTAGGAAGGATAGATCTCGATCTCCTTTGTTTCTTTGTTTGATTTGACTGCCAGTCGATCCCGGGTGATACCTGCCGCCGGCACACACATGGAAACAACCCCGTGGTTGGCTCTTAATTCGCGAAACACTTCCTGTCGAAAATGTTCATCGGAAACATCGCCCTGAAAGGGAATGGCCACCTCCCTGCCAGCCTTATCATTCAGTTCCCTGGCGACGGATTCAACCTGATCGCTCTGGTCAACCATGCCGACCGCCTTTGCACCGCGGTTCGCCAATTCTTCCGCTAACGCCCGGCCAATACCGCTGGCCGCGCCCGTGATTACACCGACTTTATCTTTTATATTCATGTTTTCGTTGAAGTTGAATTTGAGTTGGACAGAAAGAATGCATCACCGGGTCAGCTGTCAGGGCGGCAAAAGGCCCGATCCTTGTGAGTGAAGTGTTCATGCTGGTTCCGTGTTTCCAACCTAAGAGAGAGCCTGATCGGTGTCAAATGAATTTGTGCGTATGCAAAATGAAGATTCGTTGGATTGGTGCTAAATGGGGGTAAATGCGGCGTTGGTACGTGTGAAATGTTTCTTTTTGCATTTCTTTTTGCGTGAGTGCATTATTTTTGCATGAGTGCAGCAAACTCAAAACAAGAAGAGACTGTCGAAATCCGCAAGTATCCCAACCGCCGCTATTACGATTCCACACACAGTTGCCATGTGACCTTGGAAGCCATTCGGGACATGGTCCGTGGCGGCCAATCTGTGAGAGTCGTTGACTCAAAAACATCCACAGACATCACTGCCCGCGTTCTCACTCAAATTATCCTCGAACATGAGGCGGAAAAACTAGGTGTGTTTCCGGTGGAGCTGCTGGTTCAGATGATTCGATTTAATGATAAGATGGTCAGTGAGTTTATTAAGAGTCAGATACAAACTCCGATGGCGGCTTTTTCACAATACTACGATCAATGGATGAAAACGGCCTCCGGCATGGCGGGCACACCTTTTTTTCAACAAGGTTTTCCATGGGGCGCAAGCGGCATGCCTGGTATGAATATGGGAGTGGGCTTCGGTGGCGGTATGAACGATATGTGGAAAAGTCAGCTCGAGGCACTACAGAAGCAGGTGGAAGCTCTTCAGGGTAAAGTGGACAGCAAGGAACGGAAGTTCAGGAAGTAAAGCAATGGACAGAATAATTGTGCAAACGCAAAAAAGCATACTTGACATTGATGTGGTTTTGGTGGACGTTTGACGGTAGAAAGTCCCGGGAAGGGAGAGGGCCTGGGTGGTTCGATAACATCAACTCAGAGAGAAACAATCCTATGACTGCAAAAGCCAAACAATCCGGAACGGAATACTTCGATCAAGCCCTCAGAAATTACGATCAAGCTTTCAAAATGAGCCTTAAATGGCAAGAAGATGCCACTCGAATGGTCACTGATTTCGTCCATCAAAAACTGGACGCCGCCGGTGTCACTGAGGGGATGGAAAAAGTACTTAAAGATACGGTTCCAACCGCTCAGAAACAGTTTGATGACACCTTGAAAACGCTGGATGCAAACGCCCAAAAAGGTTTGGAAATGATGCGACAATCCTTGGATGTTGCATCTGCAAAA
>JAQCFT010000465.1 GCA_027619545.1 Verrucomicrobiota bacterium
ATTGTCCGTCAATTCGGTGCGGGCATACCAGGCGGCAGTGGGGCCATAACCCGGATTTCCTGCCTCGGCCTGACGATAGGCGTTGTTGGCAGTGATAACGAATTGCCCCCCGGTATCAATGACTTCCGGCGCACCGTTGGTACTGCGTTCTTCGAAATTGCTGTTGTCTCCGTCAATGAATATTTCAACACTATCGTCGGTCCAGGTTTGTCCGTTTTCGGATTCCGGCTCGGGGCCATCCGTATTGATCCAGTCGTCGGTGACTTCCACGGCGATGTATAAATCATTGCCGTGTATCCCTGCATAGAGATTGTATTGCAAATCAGTGTCATCAAAGGGTTCGAGAGGATTGCCATCACCCGGGCCGCCACCGCGAAAGAGGTCGTCCTGATTTGCATCAAAACTGACACGCCAGAAATTCTGGGCGGCGCCTCCTGCATAAATCCACTCTCCATCATCCAACACACCGTCAATAACAGGTGCTTCGGGAAGTGGAAGAGCCATTTGCGTTTTTGTAGGGTCCAGCGCCTGGGCGCTTGCAAGGTGACCGGTGGCCATCGCCATCAGTAATCCTCCGAATTTTATGAGGGTGTTTGATTTTGTCATAAGTGTTTGTCCTTTTGCTCACGTACGCAATGCAGGCAGATTGGATTTGCGGTTTTGGATGTTCGTTTAATAGGCAATCTTGATGGTTTAGGCAAGTAATTCGTTAATGAGCCTACCTCCAAATTGACTCAGCTGTTTGAATCGCCCGGCATGGAAGTATGTGAGCTTGTTGTCATCCAATCCCATCAGGTGGAGAAGTGTGACGTGAAGATCTCGAATAGGGTGCACGCACTCCACGGCTTCGGCCCCAATTTCATCTGTTGCACCCACAATGGACCCTTTACGTACGCCGCCACCGGCCAGGAGCATGGTCATCGCGTCGACGTTATGTCCTCTGCCAAGAGAGTAAACACCTCCGCGTCGGGTGTTGTCCGGTGTGCGCCCGAATTCACCCGTCCAGATGACAAGTGTTTCATCCAGCATGCCACGGCGTTTGAGATCTTTGATGAGGGCTGCCATGGGTTGATCGACACTTTTGATCCGGGATGTGTGACCGCGTTCCAGGTAATCGTGACTGTCCCAGCCTCCACTGAAGATTTGCACGAAGCGAACTCCTTTCTCAACCAGGCGCCGAGCCATGAGGCATTGTTTGCCAAAGTTGGCGGTTTCAGGTGTGTTCAATCCATACATTTCCCGTGTGGCGTCCGTTTCTTCTTTCAGATCGATCACATCCGGCACTTCCATCTGCATGCGATAGGCGAGTTCGTAGTTTTCCATACGGGCGGAGAGTTCCTGATGTTCCGGGTGAAAGGCGGCATGCTTTTTGTTCAGAAACGCAAGTTCGTCCAGGGTTCGCCTCAGGTGTTCTCGGTTTTTGTGACTCTGTGATGCGAGATCCAGAATGGGACTTCCTTCCGGGCGAAGCCGGGTGCCTTGATAGTGAGTGGGAAGGAAACCGTTGTTCCAATTCGTGGGGCCACCTTGCGGCATGGCCATTTCAGTCATTACCACATATCCGGGAAGGTTCTGGTTCATGGAACCCAAACCATAGTTGACCCAGGAACCGAGGGCCGGATCGGCTCCGAGCCTGCTGCCTGTATTCATGTGAAACAGGGCTTCCGGATGATTGAGAGATTCGGCCTGGCAACCACGATAATTGCAGAGTTCATCAGCCACTTCCGGATCGGCCATGTATTGCCATTGATCGCACATGTCCAGTCCCGATTGCCCCACTTTCCGAGAGGAAAAGGGGCTCCCCACGAAAAAGCGGTAACCACTCGCGAGCCCGGCAGTGCTTTTGGATTCGGATTTATGGAGGGCTTGCAGCTTGGGTTTGGGGTCGAATGTGTCCATGTGTCCAGGACCGCCCTCCATGAACAGCATGATACAGGCCTTGGCTTTGGATGCATGCATCGGTGGTTTGGGGGAAAGCGGTCCCTTGTGCTGAATCATGTCTTTGGCCAACATTTCACTGAAGGCAAGCGAGCCCAGACTGGAACCCAATCCAAACAAAAACTCCCGGCGTGAACAGGCTGTCGATATCGGACGGTGGCAAACATTAAAAGGATTCATGATTCAATATAGGTAGACAAATTCGTTGGCGTTCAAAAGCACCAGGCACATGTCGGCCAGCGCACGGGTGGCAGGTTCAACATCCGATGGCTTGAGGTTGGATTGATAATGCTCGTAAGCCGGCAGGATTTCCTCGTATTCAAATGGTTTGCCGGAGAATTCCTCGACCAAGGAGCGTGTGATCTGTGTCGGGTAGTGAACCGCCTTCGGTGAATGCTTGCTGTGATACTCGTTCATGTCTTTGATGTAACTCGACAAGCGATTGATTTCCTCTGTTTCGGGGCTTCTTCCCAAGGCCAGTTGAAAGGCTCGGTCAATTTGTTCCGTTAATGAATTTGATTCCTCTTCCAATCGTCTGGCAAAGGCAATGGACCGGTCACTGGTCAAATCACTGTTCAACAACGTGAATGCCTGGGGAGAAACCGAAGATGCATTTCGGGCCTCGCAGGAATCGTTTGGGTTGGGCTGATTGAACACCTCCAGAAACGGGTCTGCCAAGCCTCTTACCCGGTAAGCATAAATGCTGCGCCGATGCCGCGCTTCGGGAACGGGCGTGGGTTGATAGGCGGGGGCCAGAGAGAATTGAATCATGCGGGGGGCCAAAGCCACTTCCATGTTCATTTCGGGCATGATGGGAAGCCCGCCCATGGTTGGGTTCCATTCGCCAGTGATGCGCAGCATGCTGTCGCGCAGTTCTTCCGCCGATAATCGTCGTGATGGATAGTAAGCAAGAAGGGCATTATCGGGATCTGCTTCACGCAGTTTTTCCAGTTCCGGATGTTGTCCCGACTGCCGGTATGCGCGTGAGGTCATGATCAGGCGATGCATTCGTTTGATCTTCCATCCATGCTCCACAAAATCGGAAGCAAGCCAATCCAGCAGATCCGGGTGGGTGGGCTTCTTTCCTTTGGCCCCGAAGTTGTTCGGATTGCCGGCGAGCGGCTTGTTGAAATGATGTTGCCATATGCGATTGACGATGGAGGGGGGACGACGATCAGATCGACGCCTTGCGATCCATTTTGCGAGTGCCAGGCG
>JAQCFT010000056.1 GCA_027619545.1 Verrucomicrobiota bacterium
TTTCTACTATTTCAGAGACGGCGAAGGACCTCGAAACATCTGCCCAACAGTCAAACACCGCCGCTTCCTGGGAAGCCTTTGGCGAACACTTGTTCTTGTGGGGGGCGGATGAATCGATGAGTCAGTGTGTGGACGCTTACACCAAGGCTGTTGCGCTGGATTCAAAAGGCGGCTGGTTGCATTTTCGACTGGGAGTCGCTTTTCGAAGGCTTTTTGATCTGGATCAAAAGGACATGGACTTGTTTCGACATGCCATCACCCAGTGGCAATCAGCTCTCGATCTGGACCCGAATCAATACATCTGGCGTCGCCGCATCCAACAATACGGACCGCGACTTGATAAACCTTATTCCTTTTACGATTGGATTCATCAGGCCCGGGAGGAGATCAGCCATCGTGGAGACCACCCCATTCCCTTGACCGTTGAACCCAGTGGCGCGGAGTTTGCATACCCGGATCAACCAAGCGACCCCGGCGATAATCGGACAGCAGAACCAGATCCCGATGGTAGAATCATTCGTGATGAGCAGGTAGGGATCGGTTTGGCGCATACTCTGGTTGCCGCCACTTATGAGGAAAAAAAGGCCATCCGAGTGCACCTGAAGTTTCAACCCAACCCCATTCAAGCCCTGCATTGGAACAACGAAGCCGAACCTCTGACCGTCTGGATTCAGCCAACTGAAGGTTGGGTCAGCGATTTGTCATTGTTAACATTTCCGAATCCAAGACAAGCTACCGACAGCGCACCTCGATCCGTGGAGTTTGAAATCGTTCAGACTGGTGAAAAAGCTGACAAAACCATTCGTGGATACGCGCTTTACAATGTCTGCGAAGACATCAACGGCGTCTGCATGTATCGCCGCCAAGATTTCTCAATCGATTTGGGAAGCGTGGGAAGGTAGATCGTTTTTTTATCAGGATGAACAAGACGTAATCCTGTCATTATATAGACGTTGTTGCCACGTTTGAGGCTTCATGAAGGAAATCCTGTGACTGTAGGAAAATTCTGGAATCTGCCGCTTGGGGGTATCATTGATTTACGCCGGTTTTATGGTGGAGGATGGATGTTTTCAGGCTTTCTCTTTTGAGTCTCGATGGGGGCGACGGCCATGAGCTTTGTGCATCGGGTCGCGCTTTGCCTGCTGGTTCCCAACGGTGGTTATTCACACATCTCCGTCACGATTCTGAATTCAGTAAACCATGGTTCTTCATGGGATGTGAAGGTGGTTGTTTTTTCTTGGTAGTTGAGGGTGACGCTGTGGGCGTGTAGGGCGTGGTGAGGGAGGAGGAGATTGTTGCGTTGTTCGTTGGAGAGCCTTCCATAGACCAAGTCCAGGTAATATTGCTCGTCCAGTCCATAAAGCTTGTCTCCCACAATGGGGTGTCCGATGTGTTGGAGATGGATTCTGATTTGGTGTTTGCGTCCGGTTTCCGGCATCGCCTCCAGGTACGCAAAAGGTTCTCCTCCGCGTTCGAATTTTTCAATGACCCGGAATCGGGTGAGGGAGGCATGTCCGTCGGTACGGACGCAATCTTTGATGGCTACCGCGCTGGATTCATCCTTTCCAAGGGCAGCATTGACTTCGAACGCATCTTCTTTCGGCCATCCATAGACGATGGCGCGATAGGATTTTAGGACAGTGCGTGCTTCCCATTGCAGGCGGAGCGAGCGCGCGGTTTCCTGGTCTTTGGCGATCATGACGATGCCACTGGTCTCACGGTCCAGTCGGTTGATCATCTGCCCTTCCGACGCTTCACCGAGGTAGAGTCGTACCCGGCTGATCAGGCTGGAGTATTCATCGCCCTTGGTAGGGTGACACACCAGATCGGCCGGCTTATGCACCACCAGTAGTGATCCATCTTCATGTACAACTGGAAATAAATCTTCTCGCTTCACCGGGGATTGAGGCAATTTGATGATGTTTTAGGACAGGATTCGCTGGATGGATGTGATCGATAAATTTTCGTTCTGTTCAGTTGCCTACTTGGACATTTCGTCCGAGTGATTGTATTCACGAAAGGTGAACAGCACACTGCTGAAAATCAGGAAGGCGCCAGTGGTGACCACCAGCGCTGCCAGAGCGGTCAACATGCGGCCTGGTTCGTAACCCAAATGATCGGCCAGAGGTTGGTAACGTGCCATGAGGCTTTTCAGATGGTTGGTCATGGCCAGCGTGTTGATGTTGGTGGGGATCTGGCCGATTCCGAATTCAACCACAAACCCATATACCAATCCCAGCACCAGGTATTTCTTGGTGGCTAATCCCAACAAAGAACTGATGGCTCCGTAGGCCATGATGGCCGGAAACTGAACTTTCAACGCGCTCAAAACCAGCATGGGAGTGTCGTCGACGCCTCTCAGTGTTCCCGCAACTGCAAATGCCAGCAAGGTCAGGGCGCCGATGATTTGTGTCCAGGCAAGGTGACTTAGGTATTTTGACAGAAAGAATTGCCATCTTTTCATGGGGCGGGTGAGGAGGAAACAGACGGTGTCTTCCTGCAGCTCATCCCGAACCATTCCGCCAAATGCGGTCAAGCAGATGATCGGCAGGACCATCAGCATGTAAAAATCGATCAGGAATCTCAGGAAGGCATCCGAATCGTCGCCAAACGAAAAAGAAAAATAGCTCAGAACCGGTAGAACCAGGATGTTGGAAAGCACGCCGTAAATCTTCTTCCACGTCAATTGGGATTTCCAGGTCAGTTTCCAGATGCCAGCCAGGATGCCAGGGAAATTCGGGCGCACCGGTGTTTTTTGCAAGATCGATTCCAATGTGCTTTCGTGACTCATGGTTTTCAGGAGGTGGTGACCTTGTTAAAGATTTGATGCAGAGATTGGCTTTTGCTGCTGATTTCGTAGATGGTCAGATTCGAAGACTGCAGTAATACGTTCCAGCGTTGATAGAATTGACCAGGATCCTTGATGCGGAATTCCAGTTTTTTCTCCTCTTCCTGAATGTCAAACCCCAATAAATGGCCTTCCTGAAACAGGATGGATGCCAGCTTGTGGGGATCCTCGCATCGAACGCATAATTCTTCCGCCCACTGACTCAGATCGGAGCGGATCTCACTTTTGGCCCCGGATGCAATGACGCGGCCCCAGTTGAGGATGAGGATGTTTTTGCAAAGAGATTCGAGTTCCGCGAGGATATGACTGGAGATGACGATGCTGACGCCTTCTTTGGCCAAACCCTTCAATATGTCGGCGATGTCCTGGCGGCCCATCGGGTCCAGTCCATTCATCGGTTCGTCCAGGATGAGCAGGTCGGGGGAATGCATCAGGGCTTGGGCCAGTTTGACGCGCTGGCGCATGCCTTTGGAGTATTGGCCCATGCGTTTTTTCCAGTGTTGCTCGCCCAGTTTGACGCGTTTGAGAAGGCGCACACCCAATTCAGGGAAAGCATGACCCGAGATGCCGGAGATCTGGCCGAGGCCTCGCAGCCAGTCCATGGGTTTCAAATGTTCCGGCAGGGATTCACGTTCCGGGCAGTAACCGATGCGCTTGAGCACGGCGGGGTGATTCCATGGTTCATCGCCGAAAACGGTGAGCATGCCTGAGCTGGGTTGGAGTTGTCCGGTGATGATTTGAATGAGCGTGCTTTTGCCCGCTCCATTTGGACCGACCAAACCGGTGATTCCAGGGAGGATTTCGAAGTCGATATTGTTCAACCCCATCACCACTCCATACCAGCGGCTCAACTTTTTACCTTGGATGATTGCTTCGCTCATTCCGGTTTGACTCTTAAATGGAGGATGAGAATGGCCAGGAATGCCATGATGCCGCAGGTCAGCATGGCGCCGTTAAACTGGGGTTCCTGAAACATCGGCATGTTGTGTGTGGGTATCCCGCGCAGCAGGTTGCCGATGACCGGGATGTTGTCCTGCAACTGTTCCAGTTCCGTTTTTGGGTGAAACAGTTTCAGGGATAGCTGTTCCAGATTGTAATTGAAACTGAGATGACGCAACCAGGGCTCGGTGTGACGTCCGATGTTGCTGGCCACATTGCCAAGCACCCACATGACCACCCAGATGACGGTTGCGGACTTTTCTTTGATCGAGATGGCGGACACTCCCATGGCGATCAGGCTTAAAAAAGCCGAGGAGAATCCAATGAATGTCATTGATTTGACCAGGGCCATGCGTGAGTGCCAGAGGAAAGACCAATCCGGAGCCAGCAAGCCACCCAGCAACCAGGCGCTGCAGACCGGCAACAACCAGGCGAAGCTGAGCATCGCGAAAACGGTCATGAATTTCCCTAGAAAATAATCAAATCGGCTGACTGCTTTCGAGCTGTAGACGATGATGGCTTTGCTGGATAAATCCCTGGAAATCAGCGCGGGAATGATCAGCGTAATGATAATCAAAGGAAAAAATTTGAGCCAACCCGAAAAGAAATAGAACAGGAAGCTGTAGGTGCTGCTCACCGAAATCTCCGGATGGGCCACAATCCAGGACATCAACCCCTTGGCCAGGGTTTGCAACTGGGGCTGGAACTGTTCGACTAGCGTGTAGATCACGCTGTCTTCCACGAGCAACTGGCCGATTCCGAACAAAATTGCGGCCTGCACGATCGACAGCATCCAGGCGCCCAGCACCATGTTGCGGGTCCATTTGTTGTCCCAGGCGCTGCGGATGCCGTTCATGGCGATTGCGCCACGACGGTACCAGATTCCCAGATACCGGCCTTGCCAATGTTGATATGCGCTACGATACAGACTCATGGGCGGTGTTCAGTGCTTGGACGAATAATTCTTCCAGTGCGTTCGGGCTGGGCAGGACTTCGATGGGGGTGATGTCCGCCTCGTGGAGCACTTTCAGAATGGGGTTGATGTTCATGCTGGCGTGCTCGACTTTGACGTGGCCATTGGGGAGGCATTCCGATTCCCATCCCTGTTGCCGGAACAGGGCCGACAGTCTTTCCTGATCCTTGGCCACCACCACCTCGGCTGCTCCTTTCCTTTGGGAGGTGAGGTTGGCAATGGTGTCGTGGACCAGCACTTTTCCCAGGGCGATGATGATGATCTGATCACAGATGCGCTGGACGTCGTGCAGGAGATGTGATGATAAAACAATGCTGATGCCGTGTTCGGTCCAGAGGCTCTGGATGAGTTCCAGGATTTGCTCCCGGCCTTTCGGGTCGAGACCGTTGGTAGGTTCATCCAGAAAGACGATTTCGGGATCGTGCACAATGGCTTGTGCCAATTTGAGGCGTTGCTTCATCCCGGTGGAATAGGTGTCGATCTTTCGGTAGCGCTCCTGTCCCATTCCGACGAAATCCAGCATTTCGTGGGCTCTTTGGCGTGCGTCCTGGTAGGGAAGACCTGACAATTGAGCGCAATAAGTGACGTATTCACATCCGATCATTCCGGGGATATGGCAATCCTGTTCCGGTGTATACCCCACACGAGTCCGGATTTCCCTGCCCACCCTGCCGACCTCCTGGCCGAGCAAATGAGCTTTGCCACTGGTGGTAGGGATGAGTTGGAGCAGGCATTTCATGAAGGTGCTTTTGCCGGCGCCGTTGGGGCCCAACAAACCAATGGGGCCCGGCGGGACCGAAACCCAGACCTGGTTCAGCGCCGCCTGGGAGCCGAACTTCTTGGTCAATGATTCTGTTTGGATGACAAAGTCAGGCATGGAAGTCAGGGTTGCTGACTGGCAGTGGGCGTGTAAAGCGCGCCGAATTTACTGGGCAGGAAGGTGCCTGCCATACCCCCGATGGCGGCTTTGGCATCTTCCTTGATCAACATCCATTCCTGCTCCAGCGGTTGATCGAGCTTTTCGCCCCATTCGTTGATGCTTTGGCCGGTCGTTTGGTGGACCAGTGCCTCGGGAGACAAGGCCAGCCATTTGGCTCCATCTATAAGGGTGGTGTCCCGGCTTGGTGCCTTGTTCCACTGCGTCGCAATCACGATAGTGAGGCAAACGGTGGCGGCGGGCGCCAGCCATTTGTTCCAGGACATGGATGGGGCAGGGCGGTCCAACGGGACTTCATTATCAGGCAAATGACGGATGGCAGCCATGACACCAGGCAGCAATTGAGGTGCTTGCCTGGGTTGTGGCGTCCTGGCTTGGCGACGCAGCGAGCTGATCATCTGCCTTTGGTTTTGATACCATCGTTGGCATGAATTGCATGACTTGACATGTGCCAAGGTTTTGCCGCTTGGTTCAAAACCGCGTTCCTGGCTTTGCTCCAATTGCAGTCGATGAAAGTGACAACTTAAAGACATAATTCCTCCCCTGTTTCGTTCTGGATGTGGCGCATCAAGGTGCCGCGCGCCCGGTGCACTAGCACTCGAACGCGTATTTGATTCGTTTTCATGACGCGCGCCGTTTCTTCAATCGTAAAATCTTCTCCATACCTTAACCAGAGGGCTTCGTATTGTTTGGGTTTCAATACCCGTTTTGCCAGAGACCAGAGACTACGGGTTTCGTCCTTACTTTCAAGCAGGGAACCCGGATGGGTCTCATCCACCTCGGTGAATTCCTGGAACTCGACCGTTGGTCTGGCAGCGCGAAAATAATTCAAGGCGGTTCGTTTGGCGATGGTGAACAGCCAGGTGGTGAACGAATATTTGGAATCGTAGCGGTGAATGTTCTTGTAGGCCTTGACGAAGGAATCCTGTGCCAGGTCCGCCGCGTCGTCCATGTTCCCGACCATGCGGTAAAGGAAGAAGGTTACGCGCGATTCCAGGCGTTGAACCAGCGGTTCAAAGGCGCTTCGGTCTCCGGCCTTGCATTGTTCGGCCAGTTCTTCAAGAGTGGGTTCCAGTTCGTCCACGGTGGCAGGTGTCATCTGACCAGACATGTTACTTCCCGGTACCTTGCAGGGCATGAATAAGTTTGTTGGCATTTTGTAATGACAGGTTCCAGTTTACTTGAACGCGTTGGTTATCATTGCGGATATCGATGGCCTGGATCAGCGGAAACCATTCCGGCTGCTGGGCGTTGAGCATGGCAACCGCCTGGATGCCGGCGAGGATGCGTTGGATCTGCATGCTTGCCTGCGAATCCTGAGTGCGGAGATGCAAGTTGATAAAGACATTATCCTGCACTTCCCCCAAACTCAGACTCGCACCTTTGGAGAGTTGCAGCACTTTGGCTTGATGCGCCGGGAGAGTTGCTTCTTCCAAAATATTGGCCACTGCCAGATAAGCGACCGCTCCTTTTGAGACTGGGTGAATGCTGAAGCTTTCTTTGGCGGGACCGTCCATCCGCTTGGTTCCGAGCTGTTTGACCTTTGCAATAATACGTTCCTGATTGGGGCCCAGGCACAGATAATTGGAGTCCGTATCCGAGGCGATGGTCAGTTCATTGGCGACATTGAAAACGCCTGTTATGTCGGTATCAACAGGCTGAATGATGTCCGGTCGTTTCGTTTTACTCTCGGATTCGTTGCCGGCGAGCCAGGTGGAGGCGATTTTTTTCAGTTCAGGTGTTAATTCCAGCAGTAATACGCCGTCCTGGTCAGGTTCTTTGGAGAGTGTCTTCCCATAGGCCGTGATCGAAACCAGTCCGTCGATGGGGATCTTCATGCCGATTTCGGTTTCCATTTTGGCTTCCAATTCCGCCATGGGCTCTTTGAGAAACAAGTTGTGTATCTGTTGATAGAGTTTGGTTTGGCGAAGTCCTTCCAGGTCGATATGGGCCACCCATTTGGCATCATCAGGGACCTGGCCCCATTGGATCGGACCCGCTTTCAACCCCAGATTGAGGAGCAATAACCAGGAAAATCCTATTTTAAAGTATGTAAACGCAGGGTGTATCATGTTGGTTGCTTGGCTGTCTTTCCATCATATTCCCATGTGAAAGAGGATATGTTTCAAAAAGATTACAAAATGCAGGGATAAAAATAAATTACCAAACGCTTCAATCAACTATCTCCGAGGAGTGGTCCCGTGTTTGGGGGCCATTCCTGCATCAAACCTAAGAGCTTGCGGATCACATAGAGACCGCATTGGAAACGTGGTTGTTTTTTTGACGGCCAAAAGTTCCACCATTCCAGGTCCTTTGCCCAGGAGGAACCCTGAGGAAGAAGTCAGGGACCAGGGTGGAACCAGTCCCTTCACATTCAATGTTAAGTTGTTGAACCTTGCTCTACGGTTGGAGCTTTGAAACTGCCTGATTTCCATTCCTTTTCCTCCTGGGTGCGGATCTGCTTGAATCCCAGTGCTTGGAAGTATTTTTTTACCGCAGGAAATTGTTCCTTCAGGATTCCGGCCAGCAGTAAACACCCGCCCGGTTTGACCCGGTTGACGATGGTGTCGGCACAGGATTTCAATATGTCATGCGTCAGGTTGGCGCAGACGAAATCGTAGCGCTGGCGAGTGGATGGCTTGAGTTTGGTCAGATCGCTTTTTGTGATTTGTATCTGATCAAGGACCCCGTTGTCCGAAGCATTTTCGTTTGTCACCTGCACCGAGTCGGGATCAAAATCGAATGCCTTGACCGGAGAAAATCCCAGTTTGACTGCCGCAATGGCCAGGATTCCTGAACCGGTCCCGATATCCAGCAGCGACTGCGATTGGGACGTTATTTGGAGGCGTTCAATCTCTTCCAGACAAAATCGCGTGGTGGCATGCTGCCCCGTTCCAAAACTGAGCCCGGGATCCAGCACTACGAGTTGCTGTTTTTTTTGGGGCTTTCGTTTGTTCCAGCTCGGTTTGATGAGCAGGCGCTCGCCTATTTCAAGCGGTTTGAAATGTCGTTTCCAGGACTCTTGCCAGTCGTTGGCTTTGATTTTCCGACAGTGTATTTTCAAGTCCAATCCCTCCGCTTCCTCCGGAAAGAAGCATTGGATTTGTTCTTTGAGAAGTCTCCCTTTTGCCGCATTCCAATGAGATCGATCCGTGATGTACGCCGAAACCACGGACAGGTCGCTCTCCAAAGGGCAATATGCGGATGCTGGTTGCTCCAGCAAGGTGCCGAGCAGTTCCGTGATTGGTTCCTCAAGGCACGTTGGAACATCCAGGGAAACTTGCCAGACGGGTGCTTCAGTTGTGGCTGATTTGCTCATTGGGTTTGTATCGGGTTCTGCCATAAGTTTGGCTCTAAAGTCCCTGAGCAATGGCCTGCTTCTGAAGGTCGATCAGCTCTTTGATACCTTTGGAGCCGAGTTCCAGCAGTCGCGTCAGTTCCTGATGATGGAAGGTGCCTTTTTCGCCCGTGCCCTGCACTTCGATGTATTCGTCTTTGTCGGTCATGACCAGGTTCATATCCACCTCGGCATTGACGTCCTCCACATAATCCAAATCCAGCACAGGGATCCCGTTGACCACGCCCATACTGACTGCGGCCACTCCGTTGATGATGGGGGATTCTTTCAGTAGTTCCTTGTCGAGCAATGTCTGAATCGCCAGAGACAAGGCGACAAATCCGCCCGTGATGGATGCGGTGCGAGTGCCTCCGTCTGCCTGGAGCACGTCGCAGTCCACCCAGATGGTGCGAGGTCCGAGCTTTTTCAAATCCACGGCCGCCCGGATGGCTCGGCCAATGAGGCGTTGGATCTCCTGGGATCGTCCGTCGATGCGGCCCTTGGTGGCGTCTCGTTGTTTGCGGGAATGAGTGGAATAGGGGAGCATGGAGTATTCGGCCGTGATCCAACCGCCTTCCTTCTTTTGCTCCTTCATCCAGCGCGGAACATTTTCTTCGATGGTGACCCCACAAACGACTCGCGTATTCCCCCATTCAATCAAGGTCGAACCGGTTGCATGGGGTGCAATGTTGTTCTGGAACCGGATGGTACGCAACTGATCCGGTTGTCGGTTCTCGGACCGTTGAGGGTTTTGAGAGTTGTCGATTGATGTCTGTGCCGATGTTGTATCTTCCGTCATGTGGGGGCATGGTGCCAAAGGATTTTGCGCGTTGCAATGTGAATGGGGGATTAGTTGACCAAACCAGACCGGTGGAATTTCGGATACTGGGTAATGCGATTCCTCGTTCATGTTATCAAGCTTACCAGTAGAGCGGACATTAGGCTCAAAATGTTAACTATTACATTCAACCATGACCCGTAGCATTCCATAGGGTTGGTTGACAGAGTGGTTGTTTTGTTTGCATTTTCTGGTTGTGTGCTGACAATTGGCAACATCACATGAAATTTTTAGGACGCATGGATCGTAGGCATGCCATTCGGATGATGGCTGGTTCAGGGTTGGCCTTGAGTGGCATCGGTTGTCATGCATTACGGCGTGGAGGTCAGGGCGCTTCGATCAATCCCATCCCCTCTGAAAATCAGAAAGAAGGAACAACGGATTGGATGCTCGTTAAAACGGGGGTTGATCCCGCCACGAGGTATCGTTGTCCGAGGATCGAGGGGTATTGTTCACAGACAAGATATCGTGCGGGGGAAACTCTGCGGGTGCATGTGAGTGCGCGGCCTGCGTCCGAGTTTACCTTGGATCTCTATCGAATGGGGTATTATGGAGGGAAGGGGGGGCGTCAGGTTGCCAACTGGGGGCCGTTTCAAGCCAATGAACAGCCCGATCCACCGGTCGGTAAAAAGCGGCGTCGCGATTGCCAATGGGATCCCTCTTTTGAATTCCGTATACCCGACGACTGGCTGAGCGGTGTTTATCTGGGGAAACTGACTTCTTTGAAAGATGGTTACCAGAGTTATGTGGTCTTTATTCTTCGTGATGATCGCGAGGCGGATTTCATGTTCCAGTGTAGCGATCATACCTGGCAGGCATACAATCGTTGGCCGGACCAGTTTGCCCTCTATGACAACGGGCAGACGGAATGGTTCTGGGGCGGCGTTGTCGAGGTGTGTTTCAATCGGCCGTATGGAAAGTATTGTCAGATTTTTGATGCTCCGTTAAGCACCGGGTCAGGTGAGTTTTTACTCTGGGAGTTTCCCATTGCTTACTGGATGGAATCCCAGGGTTATGATGTGACTTATGTGTCGAATCAGGATACGCATGCCGACCCGCTGGGGTTGAATCGTTGCAAGGGATTTCTCTCAGTGGGGCATGACGAGTATTGGTCGCTTCCGATGTTTCGTCATGTGGAACATGCGATTCAAAACGGGATGCATGCCGCGTTCTTGTCCGGCAATGCCGTTTGCGGTCGGGTTTTATTGTCGCCGGATCAACAGGGGATGCCTGATCGCGTGATGGAGCGCATCGGTGTGTTTGGTCCTCCTGATGGAACGCGAGAATTTCAAGCGATGTCGAGCCTGCTTCATGAACGCCCCTATGCCAATGAATTGATGGGCGCGCACAGCACCGGACCCGTTACGGGTGGCGCCGACTGGATCTGTCGCAAACCGGATCACTGGTTGTTTGAAGGAACGGGTATGCGGGTGGGGGATGGTATTCCAGGCTTGGTTGGTTGGGAATGGCATGGAGATCCGGCTCCCATACCGGGCTTGGAAATTCTGGCATCCGGCCCCACGCAAAGCGCACCGGGACAACTGAACGGTGGAGAATTCACTGCCACGATGTACCATGCCCCGAAGGGCAATCTGGTATTTAATGCCTCGACGATCTGGTGGGGGGATGGCTTGAGCGAACCTCCCGGATACGTGCGGCCTTCGGTTTACACCTCCCCACAAGGACCCGATGTCCGCCTGCAGACCATCACTCGAAATCTGTTCGAGCGTATGAAGGGTTGATTCGGTAGAGGGTTATCTGCGGCTATATAACGTTTGCCAAAAGTAATTTCAGAAAAAACTCTGCGTCCCTGCGTCCCTAGCGCAGCGGGCGTGAGAATAAGAAGCATCAGCGTGCCCTTATGCGCAAATACTTTTGGTGATCAGTATAAACACAATCATTGCGCCATAAATCCCTATACCACCTAATCTATTTGGACGTTGGACGATGATGATCCATCCTCGGTCTTGACCCCAGTCGGTCTGGTGTGGAAACTTCACATGTTCAAATGCAGCCGTCCAGCGTACCCCTTTCTCTTTGGTCGTACGTGCGGCTGGATCCTGATAGTCGGCGATTTGAAAACCTTTCGATGAGTTTTCCAGGCGGTTGAGCAAAGCTTTGTCCAATCTTGGAAGAGGTTTGGCGATGTTGGATTCTTTCCAGTCTTCCAAATTTGGGTGATGCAGTAACAACCCTTTGTTTTCCCGACCGGTGAAGTGATCGCTTCCGAAATTGGCCAGGACGGCTATCTGACCCTCCGAAAGATTTCCGGTCAGCACCTCGAAGACCCCGAGCTTGATGGACATGCCCAGTACGCCGAGGAAACGACGTTCAGGCTCCCCTTCCTGGTGGCTGTAGATGGGACAAGTGAGGGCAACTTTCAAAGTCTTGTCGTTGCTGCTGGAATAGGGGACTGACAGATATTCACCGGTGATGTGAGGGGGTGAGCCTTGTTCGCCTTCTTCCAGATCGATTCCGTTTCCATGGAAGTAATCGCGGTGTGCATACATGCCACCGATGGAGGGAGCCGATGGGAATCGAGCCATTTGAATACCTGACGCATTGCAGATGAACCATGTTTCCGCTTCGACGCCATCCCGGGTCGCTCGGTCTTTGACCGCTTGGATGAGGTCAACAAAGGGGATTCGGTTTGACTCCTGCAGGGGGCCCTGGCTTTGAACCAGGCGTTGGATCAATTTTTGGTTGCCTGCCTCCTTTTCCAGCAGAAACCAACGACCGTCCATTTCCTTTTGCACGGTGACGGCGGTGAGTTTTGCGGCGGAGGAAAGCAGGTCCTTGTTCACCACTTCGCTTTCTCTGGCTGCGATGCCTAATCTGACCGCCGACCAAACCAGCACAAGCAGGAGCAGCGACACGGAAACTATGGTGACCTGTCCCATGCGACGGTGCTGTCTGAAAAAGCGGAGCGGTGTTTCGAGTGGTGGTTCATCATATGCCTTGACCTTTTCATCAGCCAAGTAACGTTCCACCTCGCTGGCCAGTTCCAGTGCCGTATTGTAGCGGTTGGAAGGTTGGAGGTTCATTGCTTTGAGGCAAATGGATTCGAGTGGGCGAGGGCAGTTTGAGTCGATGGACCTTGGATGCGGCCAGTCGCCCTGGGCAATATGCTCCCGTATGCGTTGGAGTCCGCCGCTGATCCCGTCCACCGGACTCTTTCCGCACAATATCTTATAGAGAATCGAGCCCAGACTGTACACATCGCTGGAAACAGACATGGCATTCTGCCCCGCAGCCTGTTCCGGGCTCATGTAAGCCGGAGTTCCTGCTCCATGGTCGGTGGCCTGACGTTGGCGCACCTCGTGGTTGCTCGGGAATAATGTTTTTTCTCCACTGGCACGGGCGGCTTCATCGCGGTCGACCGGCATGGCCAGTCCCCAATCGACCACCATGGTTTCGCCGTAACGGCCGATGATGACGTTCTCGGGTTTCAGGTCACGGTGGATGATGCCGCGGTTATGGGCGTAGGCGATGGTATTGCAGACAGTGACGAAATGGGAGAGCAGATTGCGGAACTCCAGATTTCTGCGGTGTGCGCCCCATTCGGGGGCGTGTTCATAAAACTGGTTGATGGATTGCTGCATGGTTTCGCCACGCACAAACTGCATGACGTAGAACGGACGTCCGTCTTTTGTCTCCCCGATACCGTGAACGGGGACAACCCCTGGATGGTATAATCGACTCGTGATCTCTGCTTCCAGGCAGAAACGCTCACGACGTTGTCGGTCAAGCATGTGGCGTTTCTGCATGAACTTGATGGCCACTTCGCGGTTCAATTGCTTGTCCTTGGCCACATAAACCCTGCCAAGCGCTCCTTCCGCGTGAAACTGGGCGTCGGTCAGTCCGATGCTGGCAATGAGATCTTCGTTGATGGTTGACTCCGGCAGATCGCCCATGGCGTCTTCCTGCAAGGCATCCGTTCGGGTTTCCAAGACTTCGTCGATTTGTTCGAGCGATTGAATTTGTTGCTTGAGCAGAGGTAACAGCTCAGGGTTTTTTTCGCATAGCGACTCGGGCGAGATGTCTTTGCCCGCTTCCTGGGCCTCCTCCCAAAGATCCAGTAAATCGTCCAATCGTTGTTGTTGCTCAGGGGTCATGGATGCGTTGTAGGCGTGTCTGTCAAAAGTGTTTGAAGTTGGAGCCGCGCTTGTCGCCAACGGCGTTTGATGGTGCGCACGTCGACGCCGAGCATGTCGGCCACTTCCTTTTGTTGAAGGTCGTGATACCAGAGCAGGTCAAATACTTCCTTGAGTTCGTCCGGAAGTTTCTCCACCTGGGTGTGTATGTCCGACCACTGGGCTGCCTGGCTGGGATCGTCTTTTGCAGCTGCTTTGTCAATCGGTGTCGGGTGCGATGTCTGGGATGCTCGAGCCGGTGACTGTGTCTGGTGATTCCGGCCTTGTCCCATAGGACCCTGGTAATGACGTGCCAGATCGATCAGCTCAAACCGGATTTTCTCGGCCGCAAGTCGTAAAAAATGACGGGCGTTCTGCAGTGGCACTTTTTCCAGTGCTTTCCAGATGCGAATCGATGCGTTCTGAAAAATGTCATCGGTTTGTTCCCAACGCCGCACCGGTGGAAAATCCATGGAAATATGGTGCGTCAAGCGAAGCAATCGATCCCAGGTGCACTGGACCAATTCAGCACGCGCCGATTCATCCCCGGCCATCAATCGATCGATCAGTGCCTGAATCTGCGTGGTGTGATCGGGGCGGTCGTTTTTCATGGTCGGGGGCGAACCGATTGGGATTCGGAGGAGATTATGTCTGGTTGTTGTTCCATGGAGGAAGCGTTTTGATCGACGGATGAATTGTGTTTCGTTTCAAGTCGGTTCGGGTTTTCGGAAACTCCCGGTTCGATGGTAAGGCAACCGTATAAGTTCTGCGTAAGGGCTGCCACCACATGTTGCCCGAAGGTGCAAAGAGCAATGGTCAGACCTATCCAGCTGGCTTCGCCCAGAAAATGAGATGCCAGGACGAGTGCCATGCCGTTGTTGTTCATACCAGTGCCAAACATGAGGGCCAGACGTTCACGATCCGGCGCTTTTGAAAGACGTCCCACCAGACTGCCCACACCGAACGCCGTCATACAACAGGCCAATACCCCGATCAGCATGGAACCCAGGATTCCAGGTTGGAATGGGTGCAGGCACTGTGGAAGGAACGATGCGCCGTGCATATAATTAAGAAGGAGCAGATTGATGGCATTGATGGTTCTCAACCAGGGACGGATCCTAAGGGTTCCCGCCCGTTTCAAACAGGCCTGAGTCAAGAGCCCCAGCAGGATGGGAATCAGGATCCAGGTTGCCAGAAAGCCCACATCAAATAAATTCGCGGATTCCATGGTCCGATCGGAATTGAGTTCCGGCGGCAAATGGGACGTGATCCATTTCATGACCGGGATAGTTGCCGGTGCCAGCATCGTGCTGATCAACAACAAACCTAGGCTGAGCGCCAGGTTGGCGTTGGATTGTTGAGCCCAGGCCGTTGAGGAGGTGGCCGTCGGCATGATGGATACGATGGCAAAACCCGCCAACATGGAGATCCACAGAGTTTTTGAACTCATCGAGGGGCTCGCCCACAAGGCTAGAAGCAAAACCCCGATCCAACTTATTGCCAGGAATCCTTTGCCCAACATGCCGGCTACTGACAGCATCGGTCTCCGTTTCAGTGCGGTCAGGTGTTCTTTATCAACGAATAATCCCGCGTTGAAAAGCAGGACTGCCAGCATCAGAAGGCTGGTCGTCAAGGACTTGCCAATCACGGGAATTGAGTTCCACGAAATGGATTTCATCCATACACCCGGCGCGGGCAGGATCGAGGCCAACACATACGCACCAAACAACAGGAATATAAATCCCCGATGCAGCCAGCGTAATGGATCTAAGGCTCCCGTCATAATTGTGGGTCGAAGCTAACCAAGGATGACCGACTTGAAAACCGAAAATCCTGCCGGCCCTCTCTGTCGTCACATGCCATCTCAACCATTTCCATAGCGGAAAGGAAAAGGGGAAGGGGACAAGGAATTTTGAATTTTGAATTTTGAATGGTGGGTGAGGGTGCTTTATCCATCTTCTCACCTTCAAAAGGTAGGTTTGTCAAAAGATCAGCACAGGTGTACAATACCCTTATGCAACGCCTCAACATGGTGGGTTTGTGTTTGAAAACATTTCTGGTCGTATTGGTGTGCGGCTTTTTCACAAGCGGATGCCAAACCTCACCCAAGATTGATTGGGATTCCAGAGTCGGCCAATGGACCTACGACGACGTGGTCAAGGACATGGGGCCTGCCGACAAGGTTGAAACCTTATCGGACGGCGCCAAGGTGGCAGAGTGGATGGTTCAAAAAGGGACCACCGTGCCACGCTATGAGGTCATCGGGTATCAGGACAATTACAGCTACCCTTACTATCCTTATTCCAGCCAACTCGGCCGCACCCGCTACTATGAAGGTTACCGTGCGGATATACATTTTCCTGATCGATCTGTGCGAATGATATTCCGTCCGGACGGTGTGTTGGAATCCGTCAGATATTTCAATGAGGATTAAGCTGAAGTTTAGGGTTGGTGTAGCCTGAAAAACTCCGATTTGAGTTCGCTTGGCAGTGTGACACTTCGTTCATTGCCCAAGACAGAAGGAATGATTCAGAGTGTCCACCCCGCGTTCCACTCGCTCGGAATGGAGTGTTTGATCCCAGTAAAGCCACACCCGGAGCTATGGCTGATGTGCTCAGTGACCCTGTGCCATCAGAAACCGTGACTGATGCTTTTCCCAGATTTGAATTGGTGTCTCCATCCCAGGCGGCATAAGTGAACGAATCTGGTCCGGCATAATGCAGATCCGCATGATGGGTGGCTGCATTATCAGAAGGGGAAACTGTTCCGTGCGTGGGTTGCTGGACGATGCTAAGGCTCATTGGATCCCGATCTGAATCACTGGCATTCAGCAAATGTATTGTCAACAGGATGGCGAATGCTTCCATCGGCTTCGTGCACATCCTTGTAACGTAGCAATCCATCGTTTTTCATCCGGAACCGGTATGGCAGGAGGCACAGCTCGGTACGTCTTGCCAACCTGTTCTGGCTTCATCTCCGACATCCAGCATCGAACCATGGCAACTTTGGCATTCCATGGAATGCACCCCGTTCTCACCAATGGACGTCCCCATGACGCCCCTGAGAAACGGGATGTGCTGTTCGGGGTGGCAGTTGTAACAGGAATCTCTTGTGGGAGTGTCCAACAGCCTTCTTCCGCTGGCAGGGGCCGTGGCCCAGGCATGAGTTGGCCGCTCAATATCAGATGCGTTCGAAGTATCTTTTACGTTCCCAATCAGTGACCGTGCTGGTGAAAGCTTTGACTTCCAACTCGGCCGTACGGACATAGAAGTCCACGACATCCTCTCCAAAAACTCTTCGAGCCAGTTTGCTTTTGTTCAGAAGAAGGGTGGCTTCTTCCAAGGAGGTGGGTAGTGCGGGTAGCTTCTCATCGGTGTAGGCGTTGCCATCATATGCTGGAGGGCAGTCGAGTTTTTCTTCCACACCCGCCAGCCCGGCTGCAATCATGGCTGCGAATGCCAGGTATGGATTGGCATCGGCTCCGGGCATGCGATTTTCGATACGGAAGGAGGGGCCGTGCCCCACTATCCGGAAACCGGCCGTGCGATTGTCCATGGACCATGCCATTTTGGTGGGGGCCCAACTGCCGGATTGATAGCGTTTATAGGCATTGATCGTCGGGGCGAAGAACAGGCACAGTTCCGGACTGTATTTCAGCAGCCCGCCCAGGAATTGACGGAACATCTTGCTGGGTCCATTCTTCATGGTGTCCCAGAAGATGTTTTTTCCGTCTTTCTGGAGTGAGATATGGATGTGACAACTGTTGCCTGCTTCCTCTTCGGCAAACTTGGGAATGAAGCTGGCTGATTTGCCTTCTCGATGAGCGATTTCCTTGATCGCCTGCTTGAACAGGACATGGCGGTCCGCCATTTCCAGCGCCTCGGTGTATTCAACATTGACCTCGTGCTGTCCCCGACTCCATTCGCCTTTGCTGCATTCCACCGGGATGCCTGATGCGGTGAGTTCGTTGCGGATGGATCTCAGGATGGTTTCATCACGACCCGGCTGTAAAATGTGGTAATCGATGCGGTAATCGCTCGATGGTTTGAGCCCGTGATAATTTGCTTCGAACGCTTCGGAATAGCTCTGGTCGAAGAGCAGGAATTCCAGTTCGCTGGCCATGAAGGCTTTGATTTTTGTTTTGGCGAGGGCGTCCAGTTGTTTTCTCAACACCGAACGTGGCGCTTCCGCCACGAGTGTGCCGTCGTGATGTGCATAGTCGCAGATGACCATCGCCGTTCCCGGTTGCCAGGTGAGGATCTTGACACTTTTGCCATCCGGTCGCATTTCAAAATCACCGAATCCGCTTTCCCAGTTGGCCACTTTGAATCCGTCCTGCGGATCCATTTCCATGTTGACCGCCAGGAGGTAATTGCATCCATGGGTGCCCTGATCCGCCACCTGGTTTTGGTAGTAGGTTCCGGTGAATCGTTTGCCGACCAAACGTCCGATAGCGTCCGGGAAGGCCACGATAACCGTGTCGATTTCTCCTTTGGCGATTTTAGATTTCAGTGTTTTGGCGTCCATAAGGGATTGGGTCAGGATTCTGCGATAAAGATATTTTTGACTTCGGAGTAACCGTCCAGAGCGTGCATGCCGAGGTCGCGTCCGATGCCGCTTTGTTTGTAACCGCCAAACGGTGCTTCGATGTGCACGCTGGAATGGGTGTTGATACTCAACACACCGCTTTCCACTTTTCGGGCCACCCGCAAGGCGCGGTTGAGGTGGTTGGTCCAGATCGATCCGCTCAGCCCGTAGGGAGTGTCATTGACTTCTTGGATCATGGCGTCTTCGTTTGTGAACCGTCGAATGCAAACGACCGGGCCGAAAATTTCATCCGTCCAACATGGATCGGTGGGTTCAGGTTCCAGAATGACGGTAGGGTTCAGGAAGAATCCGCGTTCGAAAGGGCGGTCCCCTCCACAAGCGATGGTTCGGCCGGTGGCGCGTGCGCTCTGAATGAACTTTTCAGCGTTCTCGCGTTGGCTTTTGGAAATCATCGGACCTATTTGCGTGACTGAGAGTGTTGGGTCGTCCACTCGGATTTCCCTCGTGGCCGCTATGAAACGCTCCACGAACTCGTCGAAAACGGAGTCCTCCACAAACACAC
>JAQCFT010000466.1 GCA_027619545.1 Verrucomicrobiota bacterium
GGTAAAGCGATCCTTGCAAAACTGAAGAGAACGCTGCAGTCCGACAGACAAATCATGTGGTGCACAAAACAAATGTAAATGGTCGGGCATAAGTAAATAGTCACTGACCAGCCATGCTGCAGCTTGCTTCAGCCAAATGGTATGCAGACGATTTTTAACTGAATCCTGAGCAAGCCACGGTTTTCGTTTCTCGGTACATACGGTAAGAAAAACCCAGTTTGGACCTGCATAAGATAGGTGAACACCTTTGGCTGGTGTTTTTCTAATGGGACATTCTGAACTCATCGTAACTGGTATTCTCCTGATAACGGTTAATGACTAAAAAATGAACGAAATATAGCGAGTGGCCTTCATATTTAAAAAATGAAACCAGTGGAATCAAGAACGCCCTTGCGCAGGTAGGGATGTCCGCGATACATCGGGACTGCGCGTCCGGTGGCGTGTCCGCTCAACGCAACAGACCTTCGCACACCCCAACGCGCTCGCGGCTCCGCGGCAGCGGAGCCCTACCAAACCAGGCGCCCTACGCCGGTAGGAATGTCCGCGATACATCGGGACTGCGCGTCCGGTAGCGTGTCCGCTCAACGCAGCAGACAATCGCACACCCCAACGCGCTCGCGGCTCCGCGGCAGCGGAGCCCTACCAAACCCAGCGGCCTATCAAACCTACTCGTAACTGGTGAAGGTTTTCCGTTCGGTTACCGGATACCAATCCTGAATATGCCCGGCCAATCGTTTGACAAGTTCCGGATGTTGTCCAGCAAGGTTGTTGGTCTCGGTAGGATCGGCTATGAGGTCAAAAAGTTGGGGCCGCTTCTCTGATCGAGGATGCGTGGTCTGGTAACGATTTACTTCGCCGTCATAGGTCAACAACAACTTCCATCGACCTTCTATGGTCCAACGATAGAGCAAGGACGCTTCTGGTTTTTCAATGTCCGCGATGTCGTGGGCGAAACCTTCCCCAAGTATATACGTGCGGGATATGGCATCTCCTTCGCGCAATGAGGACATCAGGTTCAGTCCTGGTAAACCATCAGGCTGACGAGCTCCCGCTGCGTCGAGAATGGTTGGCACCAAGTCTATACTACTGACCAATTCAGGACGGTCAGCTGGTTTCATTGTTTTCGGCCAGTTGAACATGATTGGCGTACGAATCCCCCCCTCGTAGGGAGTTTGTTTGGATCGCGGAGCATATCCGCCGCGCTCAGGGCTTTGAATCCATCCGTTGTCCGTGACGTAAACAACCATGGTATTGTCTCTTACACCCCGGTCATCAAGAATTCCCAACAATTCACCACAGGTTTCATCGAACCATTCGCACATGGCGTAATACCTTGCCACGTGAGGCGAAGTCACTTTGTCTTTGTATTTGTTGAAAAGTCGTTCAGGTGGATTATGGGGTGTGTGGGGCAGGAAAGGTGCATACCAGAGGAAGAACGGTTTTTCTTCCTCCACGGCATGTCCGACAAAATCCCGGATGGGTTTCAGTCCCTCGCGACCGATTTTCAACCCGTCATCCCCATGCCGACCTCCGGGTTCAGGAAATCCCCGAGTCATCCCATGAGTAAATCCTCCATGACTGTAATTCCCTTCCCACCACTTGCCACTTTGGTGACTGAGATAGCCTTGTTCACCCAACAGCTCAGGCAGGGCATCAAACCTTTCAATGTAGGAAATCAATTGAGCGCGTCGTGCATTGTATAAGTCCGAATCACGCTCGGCGTATTTGGGGGAAGGATCGTTGCCCGTAACACCGTGTCGATGGGCATACTGCCCGGTGGCAAGGGTCATGAGCGATGGACGACATAATGCCGTAGGCACGTAGCCACGGCGAAAAAGCACGCTTTGTTCGGCAAGTTTGTCCAAGTGAGGTGTCTGAATCAGGTCATGCCCCATGAACCCGTAATCCGTCCAGGCCTGATCATCCGAAATGATCAAAACGATGTTGGGTTTCTCTGCCGCCAAAGCTGGAGAAGGTTTCAAACAAATCCCCCCCCCGATCAAAGCACAACACAACCAAAGGAAAAAACGGAAACAATTGGATCTCATGCGCGCAGTTCTACACCAAAAACCCGAATCATTCCACCCGATAATTGCACCCTTGCAATGGCACTATTTTTTCATGAAGGAGACTACACTCTAAATAGCCGAGCCGCCCCCTTTTCAGGAAATGCCGCCACAGTTTCACTGTTCATCATGGAAGGATTTCAATCCTTTGGGCGTTTCAAGAAGGGTGTTCAGAACGATGGCAGATCGAAGCTGTTTGCGATGACGCAGCCATTGTCGAATCTGCGTGCTGTTGGTTCCAAAACCGGCGAACTGAGGGGTGGTAGCGTCTTTTTTTGGATGTTTCTGCGTACGATCAGCTTTCCGTCGGGCTTCGCGAAGTTTTTGGGCTGCTTCCTTTTTCTTGCGCTCAATGTCAGCCAGTTTCTTTTGGTGAACCTGCACCGGATCTGAAATACGGGGAACACCTGTCTCGATCAAAGGCTCAGCTTGAACAGGACCACCTTGCCGCCGGGATGGTTCGTCGTCCAGCACTTCCACAAGAGGTCGATCTTCGGTCAGTTTGCGTAATTCCTTCTCCAACTGTTCAAACAAGGAACCCGCCTTCCGCTTGCCCTGCACTTCACCATGTTCGGATGGTGGACGGGCGCCGGCTCCCGGACGGGCCGGACGAATGGGGGGCGCCGGAACAGAATCATCGCCCCCTTTGGCGGCACGACGTTTGGTCAACCATTCCGACACCGCCGATAGAAGGGCGATGATCAGAAAGATAAAGAAACCGTTGTCGAGAAAGCCTAACATCACGCTGAACCGCTAAGTAATCGTCTGCGTTGATTCAATCCTAAGAAACAGCGGCGAAGTTTAATCATTACTGATAGATGAATCCGGACGACTGTCGTCCTTGCCAATGGAATCCCTCATGCTGGTATCGGCCTGGATATTTCGCAAACGATAATAGTCCATCACTCCGAGGTTGCCTGAACGGAACGCCTCTGCAATGGCGAGTGGCACCTGAGCTTCGGCCTCCACCACTCGGGCACGCATTTCTTCCACTCGAGCAACCATTTCCTGTTCGGTCGCCACCGCAGCCGCACGACGGACTTCGGCTTGTGCTTGAGCAATGAGTT
>JAQCFT010000467.1 GCA_027619545.1 Verrucomicrobiota bacterium
AGCATTGGTAAAACGAAAAAGCAGCGATCTTGATTGTATCCTTCCAATCCGGTGTAGAGAAAAAAACGACCATAGCCAGCCCCATACGACAAGCAACTCTTGAAAATCTGCTTTATTCCCCGGACAATGCCCTGTGTGATTATTTCTGGATTAATAAACCGTTGATTTTTTCATGCAAGAAGCAACCATGACGCAATCCGATTACAAAGAAACCCTATACGCACGCATCGGAGGTTACGAAGGCCTTCGGAAACTGCTGACACATTTTTACGCAGATGTGCGGCAGCACGCGGTGATCGGCCCTATTTTCCAGGCTCGCATTCAGGACTGGCCGGCTCATATCGAGAAGATTGCCGGATTTTGGTCCGGATTAACAGGTGGCCCTGCCTTATATGGCGGTGGACTAATGGCAAAACACATGCCTCTGGGACTCGCGGAAGAACATTTCGGTCACTGGTTGACTTTGTGGGCGTTCCACTGCGACAGGCAACTGGAATCAAAGGATGCCGATATGCTCAAGGCCCTGGCACACCAAATCGGAGGGCGATTAAAACATCACATTGTGAATTGAACGTTCAGAAGCTTATGCTAGCATAGTCTTGTTTCACGACCCGCCCTGAAGAATATGAATACAGACAAACGCATTTTGGCCGGGAGAACCGGAGCATTTACACTGATCGAGTTACTCGTGGTGATTGCCATCATCGCCATCCTTGCCGGGATGCTTCTCCCTGCATTGAGCAAGGCAAAGCTGAAAGCGAACCAGATTTATTGCCTGAACAACGAAAAACAAATGGGCATCGCCATAGCCATGTATTCGGGGGACTACGACGAACGATTTCCGTTGGCAAAAAATTGGGGCAGATCCTGGGGGGAATCCTTTGTTCAAAAAGGAGCCACCCAATGGCTCCCTGCCCTGCTTGAACCTTATTTAACCCGAAACAACATGACCAACCATGTCGAAGACGCGGACCACTCGGGTCCTCACCCCGTGCCTGAGAAAAGCATCTGGGCATGCCCCACCGGAATCAAAACCAAGGATCCCGACGTACCCCGTCTGGATGACTTTCTGGCGGCCAATGATCATGTCACCTATGTCTGGAATCATATATACTTAAAAAAAGACAACGCCTCCTATGAAGTGGACCGACCGGTCAGCGGCCGTCGGACAGCGGCAGTGTCATCCCCATCGCGAGCAGTGTTGTTATGGGAAATGCCCTACTGGAACCCACAGATCTCGGCACACAAGGACGCACTGAACCTCGTCTTCGCTGACACCCACGCTGAACTGGAGAAACGAAAACTCGACGAGCAGGACTGGTGGCGCTATCACAGTCGCCGCGGATGGGATGACTCAGACCCCACCGGTAACACCGATTTACAATAAAACACATCGAATTCATCGAACACTCAATCATGAAGGCAGCATTCATTCAGGAAACCGGACTACCCGATGTCATTCAATATGGGGAGTTCCCCTCACCCACCCCGGGACCAGGCCAGATCCTGATTCAAACCGAAGCCGTATCCATCAATCCTATCGACACCTACATCCGAGCCGGAAAAATTCCGATGGAGATTCCCATGCCATACATTCCCGGATGTGACTTCGCGGGGAAAGTGATCGGATTGGGAGAAGGGGTCACACAGTTCAAGGAAGGTGACCGCGTTTGGGGGAGCAATCAGGGTTTATTGGGCCGTCAGGGCACCTTTGCTGAACAAATTGCCGTTGACGCTTGCTGGGCATATCCCATCCCTGAACCAGTCAAATCCGAGGATATCGCCGCGGTTTCATTGGTCGGCATCACCGCCCATCTGGGGCTCTTTGCGGAAGCAAACTTGCAGGCTGGTCAGATTCTCTTTGTTCAAGGTGGCAGTGGTGGTGTGGGTTCCATGGTGGTCCAAATGGCAAAAATCGCGGGTGCACGCGTCATTACCACTGCTGGCAGCCAGGCAAAAGCCGAAGTCTGTCGATCCTTGGGCGCGGACGAAGTCATTCTTTACAAGGAGTCATCCGTGGCCGATCAGCTCAAGAACCTGGCTCCCGAGGGTGTTTCTGTCTGGTGGGAAACATTGAGGGAACCTGACTTTGATCTGGCCGTAGCATCCATGGCACCTCGAGGGTGCATGATCCTCATGGCAGGCCGAGATGCACGCCCCTCGTTTCCGGTGGGTCACTTCTATGTGAAACAATGCCGTTTGCACGGTTTCGTGATGTTTGGAGCCACACCGGAAGCACAGGCCGACTGCGCGAAGGACATCAATCAATGGATGTCTGAAGGAAAGTTGAAGGCCCGAATTGATCGCGTTTTGAAGCTTTCGGACACAGCAGAAGCACACCGCCTTCAGGGAGCCAATACTGTGGAAAACTCAGGTGTATTGGCTGGCAAAATCGTTTTGACACCTTGATCACCCGGGGGCGTTACCCTCTTTCCATTTCACATAAGCATCATGGAACGAACGGGCTGCCGCTTCAATGGCAGTCCAGTCCCCCTGCTTGACAGCTTCTGCAGGAAAAAGGGGCGTGCCCAAACCAAAGGCATCCGCCCCAGCATTCAAATACTCGACCATCCGCTCAACCGACACCCCACCAGTCGGCGCGACACGCACTTCCGGCATAGGCGCTTTGATGGACTTGATGTAACCCGCTCCAAGCGTATCCGCCGGAAAAATCTTGGCAGCAAGCGCACCGGACTCGTAAGCCCGATACACTTCGGTCGGGGACATCGCCCCCGGGATGAATGGGATCCGCGACTCCTGACAACATCGAATCACTTGCTCGTTGAAGTTCGGCGTCACGATGAAATTGGCGCCAGCTTCCACGGCTTGATGGAACCGCTCACATGTGGTGACGGTCCCGGCGCCAATCTGCATACTGGTTCCCCCTGCCGCTTGAATGGCATGCCGAATTTGCTCCGTCGCTCCATCCGTGTTCATGGTAATCTCCAACTGGCTTAATCCACCCTTGGAAATCGCCTGGACAATCGGCGCCACGGAATCCAATGGAAATCCCCGCATGATGACCACCAATGGCATTTCCCAAAAGGTCGTCTCGTTGAAGGCTGGCTGTTTCATGGATATCATTGATTTGCAGATGACGGGAGTTTCAAATCAAGACCT
>JAQCFT010000057.1 GCA_027619545.1 Verrucomicrobiota bacterium
CCGATTCTATCAGCTTTTCCAGAAAAAAGCCGAACCGAGGCTCCTGCCAATGAAGGCCTGCCAAGACGAGAAAAGCCTGCCGGCGAATGCTCATACTGTTCCCATTATCCAGAATCGTCTGGGAAATGGATTCCCATGTCTGCTGATTGGAGATTTTCAGATGGAACAGAGATCGAAGAGCTGTATGCCGCATCCGTTGATCGGAATCGCCCAATTTCTCAAGCACCAGCGGAAAAGCTTTCTCCCCATGACCCGCCAATGAAGAACATGCAGCCAATCGAATCTGATCCGCCGGAGGAGAGGGTGCCCAGTGGGGAACCCTGGACTGAATTCCAACCGGCAATTTTGCCCAAATGCCGCGCCAGGTACTTATCAAAATAGCATCACGTTGGTTGATCCGAACCGCAAGCTCCTCAAATGTGGATTTTTCCTTGTTTCGGGGAATACCCAACCTCTTAAGATACCCATCCCCCAAGATCAGCAAAGAAACAAGCACAACCACCAAGTAAATCCACTTGCGCTTGATCAATCCTTTTTGCCACGCAGGCATATGGTGATTTTGTGGGACCATGTGTTCACTTCTTTTATTGCATGATATTCTCGAAATCAATTAGTTAGAACACGGGATACCATGTCGTGCTCAAATTTCCTGACTCGACACGAGGCGTGCTTCGTGGCAACTAGTGGGGATGGACAAGCGACAAAGGCTGGAGTAGATATTAAAGGATCTGGGATCCTGCCTGGTGGCTTATTCAGGCGGGGTGGATTCGGCGCTGTTGGCACTGGTTGCCTGTCGGACCTTGGGTGATCGTGCAGTTGCGGTCATGGCGGATTCCCCCAGCCTTCCGAGAAGCGAGCTGAAAGAAGCGATTGAGTTGTCCGAACAGTTCGATTTCCCATTGGAAATCATCCGGACAAAGGAATTTGAAAACGAAGATTACCTCACCAATCCCACCAACCGTTGTTATTTCTGCAAACATGCCTTGTTTGAAGAAATGGAAACCTATGCCAAAGAACGTGGAGTCGCGGCCATCATTTACGGTGAAAATGCCGATGACATTGGAGATTTTCGCCCCGGCGCCAAAGCAGCTCAAGAATTTCAGGTTCGAGCCCCACTCAAAGAAGCAGGCTTGACCAAATCCGAAATCAGGGCTTTTTCGGAAGAATTGGGTCTCCCCACCGCTTCCAAACCGCAAATGGCCTGCCTAAGTTCCCGGATTCCCTACGGTGAAAAAGTCTCGGTGAAAAAATTAAGCCAGATCGAACAGGCAGAAGCCATTCTGCGTCGACATGGATTTTTTGACCTCCGCGTGCGTCACCACGAACTTTCCACAGGCTCATTGGCGCGTATCGAAGTCGGCAAGGAAGAAGTGGAACGTCTGTTGGATGCCACACTGCGGGAAACACTCACCCAATCCATCAAAGAACTGGGTTACCTATTCGTCACGCTGGACTTGACCGGATATCAAAGAGGCAGTCTGAATGTGATCAAGGAGACAAGCGAAAAACTGTAGCAGCAAAAAAGATGGAACTTGACTCAAAAATCATTCCCTTCGACCAACTGACCGAATGGCGATCGGGCATTCGATCCAGTGGAAAACGCCTGGTGGTCACCAACGGATGCTTTGATATTTTACACGTCGGACATGTTCGCTATCTCAGTAGTGCGCGTGCCGCCGGAGATCTTTTGCTGGTGGGACTCAACGGAGACCAAAGCGTGAGGGAACTGAAAGGACCGGAACGACCACTGAACATTGAATCCGATCGAGCCCTGTTGCTGGCAGCGCTGCAGTGTGTCGACGCCGTGTGCATCTTTCCCGAAAAGCGGGCAACCCGCTTCCTGAAAACATCCCAACCGGATATCTACATCAAGGGAGGGGATTACACATTGGATACGCTGGATCAGGACGAACGTCAGGCAGTCGAAGGGGCGGGCGGGCAGATCCAGTTCATCCCGTTTGTAGCCGGCCGATCCACCACCAACCTGATCCGAAAGATGTCGCTTCAATAACATTGCGTATCGATGAGGGTCAGTCCCAACTATTGACACCTTTTCGACTGAATCCTATCCTTCCCCCATGGCTCGGAAACTGCGCGTTGAATATGAAGGCGCCATTTACCACATCTTAAGCCGGGGCAACGGAAAGCAGGATATCTATCGAGACGCTAAAGACCGGAAGTTATTCTTAAAAGCCCTTGGAGAGACATGTGAGAAAACAGGGTGGCGCGTACACGCTTATTGTTTGATGAGTAATCATTTCCACCTTTGCCTGGAAACACCCCAGGCTAATCTGGTTGCTGGAATGAAATGGCTTCTTGGCACTTATTCAAGCCGATTCAACAGACGCCACAAACACTCCGGACATTTGTTTGCCGGTCGATACAAGTCCGTTATCGTGGATGGGAGCAGGAATGGTTACCTGCACACGCTTTGCGATTACATACACCTGAACCCGGTTCGGGCACACCTTGTTGCTGATGACCAGTATCTGAAGGATTTTCCCTGGACCAGTTATCCCTTGTACCTACTGCCTCCAACGCAACGTCCAAGCTGGTTGGAAACTCGTGTCCTGATGGGTGAAAAGGATATTCAAACCGACGACAACGCAGGCAGACAACGCCTCGAACTGTTGATGGAAAATCGGCAGTTGTGGGAAGAATCCAGGACAAACGAGGCGTATGATCTGATCCGAAGAAGCTGGCATTTTGGAACGGATGAACACCGAAACGATCTCTTGTCAAAAATCGAAACCCTTGAAGGCACCTCCCGTTCTCCGGCTGGAGAAGTTGAAAGGGAAGCCCATCGGGTGCAGGCCTCTGATTTGCTCGAAGAAATGTTAAGGGCGGAAGGCATCACGGACCAGGACCTCATGACCATGCGCAAGGGAGATCCGGTGAAAATCAGACTTGCTATGGAAATACGCAAGCGCACCACCATGTCACTGAAGTGGATTGCCGAGCATTTGCATATGGGAACTTGGACTTATGTGTCCAATTTGCTTTCCACACAGCGGACAAAAAAAACTTCAAGTATTGGGACTGCCACCAAGTGAATGGTTGAAGGCGACGGCGGATTGATAGGTGACGCCGCTGCCGCCGAAGATGTCCAGAGCGGACCCGATCGTGAGGTCCACTTTGCCTCCGCTGGCATCGTGAACGAGTTGGAGATCTTCCAGTGAACGGGCGCCGCCTGCATAGGTCACCGGGATCGGACTCCAGTCAGCCAGCTTTTTCACCAAGTCAAGATCAACCCCGGCACATAAGCCTTCGACATCCACCCCATGAACCAGGAACTCATCACAATTGGAAGCCAAATCGTCGAGCACGGATTTGCTGATTACCAGATCGGTGAAGGTTTGCCAACGGTTGGTGACTACGTAGTAGGATCCATCCCGCAAACGGCAGCTCAAATCCAACACCAGACGATCGGTGCCCACTGTCTCTGTCAAAGCGTCCAGACGATCCCTCCGCAGAATGGGTCCTTCGAAAATCCACGAGGTGACGATGACATGCGAGGCACCGGCTTCCAGGAAATCCAGTGCGTTGTCGGCATGAATACCGCCCCCAATCTGTAATCCCTCTGGATAAGCTGCCAAAGCTTCCCGGGCGGCCTGTTCGTTTCCGCTGCCCAGCTGGATCACGTGACCGCCTATTAGTCCGTCCTTTCGATAAAGTTCGGCATACCAGGCGCTGGACCGTTCGGATACAAAATTGGTTTTCAAACTGCCGCCGTCGTCGGTCAGGGTGCCTCCGACAATTTGTTTGACTTGTCCGTTGTGAAGATCAATGCAGGGTCGAAACATTTGTTTAAAATCGGTTGATTAAAGCTGATTGTCTGAGTTCAGGTTCTGAAGTTTTTCGTAAGCGGATCGGTAACGATTTAAACGTTCCCGATCCGCATCACCTATGCTCTTCATTCGCCTTATATCCATGTTGTCCTCGAGATCGGCCAGCTTGACCTTTCTGGCCAAAGGATTGTCGGCGGCACGGTCGATCAGGGATGCGTATGATTCCTCTTCCCGACGAGTCAGGGCATCCACCGTACCAACGATGCGGTCGGAAAAGCCCTCGTTTCTCAGTTGATCCAATGTCCAGTCACTATCCTCCACCACATCGTGCAGGATAGCGATGGTTTGCAATTCCGGATCCCGAAATCGATGCATCAGCCTGAGCGGATGCAACACGTAAGGTTGGCCATACTTGTCGGTTTGCCCTTTGTGTGCTTCCAGCGCAATCGAAAGCGCTTTTTCAATGAGATGTGCTTCCATGGGCTGAAGTGGCGTGAAGCTATGCAGATCCAGCTTTCCCGAATTTTTGCATGGCGGCCAATACCTCCGGCCATCGATCGCCAAATTCAGATTGAAGCATGGATTGCTGATCCCCTTTAAGCGGGAAAAACTTGGCGGAACCTGACGCAACCGCTTCGTCGTTCACAGTCAGTTCAGCACTGGCAAGAAAGAGTTTTCCACGTCGGTTCTGATCCAGTCTACCAATGCAGACAACGGGCGTTCCGGGCTCGATCACCTTCTGATATCGAATGTTCATGTCAACCGAATACGCAAATTTCCCGCCAAGAATGCCACAGGCCCAGGCCATCATCTCATCAATCACAGTGGCTATCACACCGCCATGCACCGCATGACTGAATCCTGCGTGCTCTTTCCGGGGAATCCAGTCGGCATACACCGCCTGACCGTCGGTACGCATTTTCAACGCGACACCTGCAGGGTTACCCTGTCCGCACCCGAAGCAACAATTGGTTTGTGGCAACGTCTTCATTCGTTCAGCTTTGCATCATTCGAAATCCTGTTCAACTCTCGGGATCGACGAATGCTCAGTGGCTGCTTCCGGAGTGAATCCATTCGGCCAGAGCCCCCGCCATCTTTCGAACGGTGTCACCTTTGCCCGTTTCAGCGGCAACGCAGAGGATGAAGCGTGTATGGGATGATTCATCATCGATGCAGGCAACATCCAGCGTGTAATTACTGATCATACCCGCCTTATGGAAAAAGCGCGCCTTGGGATAAATCTCTTTCAAACGCCCCTCCCAGGCATATGGTCCCGCTTCCTTGTTCTCCAATCCATAAAGTCCGTCCCCTCCAAAACGGAGCAGTGACAGTTGTTCTGGCGTAAGCCGATACCTTTCGGAATCAGGGAGAATCTCATGAAACATGATCCGTCGCAGGCATTCGGCCAGTTCTTGGGTGGAGGTACAGTTTCCGGTGGTGCTGCTCAACACTGTGGCTCCACGTTGTGCAGCATAGGATACTCCCGACCATGTGTGCTCAATCAAACGGGATGTACCGTCCGGTTTGACGATGCGCACACGCTGAGGTTCCGTGTTTTCGTAAACGACCGGGCGATGCACGACATAATCCCTCATCAACGCGGAATGCGGAAAGCCACGTTCTGGAATCAGGAATTCCGTATTGATCCGGTCAATCCCTACGAATCTTAGAAGCAACGTGTAATCTTCATTCGACGACCGGCGAAACACTTCGCTGATCATTTCGCGCATGGTTCGAGCGGTATCCAGTTGCCAGCCGGATACGGTGCGTCGTTCATACATCAAGGCGCAATCCAGCGGATATTGAAGTTCGTTCAAATATTCCAACGCCGCCACCGCCGCATAGATTTTGATGGTGCTTGCAGGCCAGAAATCCACTGCGTTCTCGCTGTCGCGATAGTGATGCCAGGAGAATTTGGGATGCGAATCATCCCCCTCCAGGACAACAAGGGAGGCCCATTTGGTAATGTCCGGATCGATCGGGTCGATCAATGCATCCAGCGAACCGGCTTTCATGATGTTTTGAAAACTACAGATGCCAACCACTAGCCATATGATGGACCGCGCCGGAAATAAACCGGCCTTTCGCATGCACTTTTCAAGTATTTGATTCATGACCTTCTGAAGAAGATGATGATGGTTTGGAGGCTGCCGGCGGATATTGTTGTTTGAAAGCCGCGAGGGTCTCAGGGTTTTGCTCAAGGAAATCTGTCAATGCGGTGAGCATCTCAAGTGTTTTGGAACTCAGGTGGTGTTCGATACCCTCGATGTCGGACTGTTGGGTGGCTGCATCAATGCCAAACAGTGAGAAAAAGCGACTTAACATCTCATGCCGCCGCTGAATCTTGCGGGCGATTTCCCGTCCTTCGTCCGTCAGCACCAATCCACGGTATTTTTCGTAGTTCAAATACCCGAGCTCATCAAGCTTCTGGACCATACTGGTCACTGAGGCCTGGCGCACATCCAACGAAGAAGCGATATCCACGACCCGGGCATAACCTTTTTCTTCAATCAGTTCGTGGATGCGCTCCAAATAGTCCTCGGCAGTCTGGCTGGGTTTTGGTGGCATAGATTCCGCTTTGGGTTTACAATCCACGCGACCTTTTGGCAAGCCATTGCGACAGGTTTAAGTGGATCCATTCTCAGGGATAATATTCCTCTAGAGTTGATTCGGTCGGGCTGAACCGACCGTTTTCATTCTTGAAAACGCCCTTGGCATATAACGTGGTGTTTAATGAATTCATCGGTTTGGGTGTGGCAAATTCGTACCCAACCTCCTCCAATTCCACAAGGATCTCTTCCTTGGTCAGGGGCCTTCTCCTCGTAATCATGATTACAGCGGCCTTCAAGGTCATGGTATTGCGCGGAGTTTGAACCTTGTGCTGCGGTCTGAACTTGATGTTCGCCGTTTTTGAATAATAAAACTCCTGGGCATTCAATACCGTATTGATTTGCTGGATGCGCTCGACCAATCCGGCACGTTCCTTCATTAATTCTTTCTTAAGCCTCAGGAATTCCTTGAACGGATTTTCAACTGTATTCTCTGGTTCCGTCATTTCGTTGCTGATTTTGGGGTTGTTGTGACGAATGATTGAATTCATTCGAATGTATATAATACAATTTGATTGATAAGGACATTACACTTCACCTGAAGGAAGGTCGGTTAACTGCTTTTCAGCAGGGACAGAAAACCACTAGTGTGATAAATAAAAGATTATATCAAGCCAAAAATATTCTTTTTGTAAAATCACTTGCCCAATACACCCCCATCATCAACCAAGCATCCAAATCATATAATTAATTTTTACTAAAAAGCGACATTTTGTCGGCAATCCGCCAAAAGCATCGAAAACCCGACACCCCCTTATGGCTGGTTTCTCGCATGGATCCAAAGTTCGCAGGGGGGTTTTGATGTTCATGATTGGATATGTCTATTGGAGAGTGGACTGAATAGCCTGCACCACCCTTGCGTCTATCCCCCTGAAAACAGCATTCACCTGGAGTGAGCCATGTCGATGGGTATCCCTCTTGTCAGAATGCTTGAATACGTGCTAGAAGAGAATCATATGAAGATACGCTTTGTGAATACCGCCATACAAACGACCCTCAGCCTGGTTGTAGTGGCTTTTGTTTCCGGCTGCGCCAGTGGTGTGCGCAATCCCTCCGGTGTACCGGTCACCGAAATGCAGGCGGATGAACGTGGCTTTGTCGCCGGTCTTGGCATCGAGTCACAGGACATGGTGGCGGTCACGGACAAAATGGCTCGCAGCTTGTCCAACACACATGAAATCAACAATTTTAATGGTACGCCGCGCATTGTGCTGGATCCTATCATCAACAACACCCGGTTCCCCATCCAACAGGATATGTTCCTGACCCGCATGCGGGCCCTTCTGAACTCACGCACCGAAGGCAAAATGAGATTCCTGGCCCGTGAACGTATGGATGCCCTTCATCAGGAAAGAGATATGAAACGCAGCGGGGAGTACACCAGCACCACCGATCCAAATGTCCAGGAATTCAAAGGCGCTGACTTCTTCTTGACCGGTAAACTGGACGGACAAACTACCCGCACCTCCGCAGGAACCAGTGATTATATTCTTTATTCCTTCCAATTGATCGATGCCCGAACCTCTGAAATCCTTTGGGAAGACTTCGCGGAAATGAAGAAACAAGGCCAGGAAGACGCATCCTATCGTTGACCCTCCTGATTCGTCAGGCATTGAAACATCTCAAGACCAATGACTGCGCGTCGCTCCATTCTGTCCGGAGTGCTCCTCATCCTGCTTGCATGGGGGCAGTGGGGTTGCGCCTCCTCGGGCAAATCCTATCGTCCTCGCTGGACCGGAGATGCGGTCGTCGATGGGTTGCATGCGATCACCAACGCACCCCCCAAAGACCGTGTGCTTTGGCAGATGAAAACTGCCCGGGCGGCGATGTTCAAGGGAAAGAAAGCATTGGCGGCTGAACTCCTGGATGATGCATTGGTGTCCATTGAAGGACGTTTTGGGACCGACAAAGAAGCCCGCAAATCCCGTCGACTCTTTCAGGATGAATCCGAAAAGTTTTTCATCGGCGAACCCTACGAACGGGTCATGGCTTATTACTACCGAGGCATCCTGTATTGGAAGGAAGGGGATCTGGGCAACGCGCGTGCCTGCTTCCGCAGCGCCCAAGTACATGACAGTGATTCGGAGCAAAACGAGTATCGGAATGATTATGTTTTGATGGATTATCTCGACGGTCTGATCTCCCTCAAGTTAAACGCATCCGGCGACTCTAATTACAAACGGGCCCAAGCATCAGCCCGCCTGGCTATTCCGCCTCCTTACAACCGGGACGACAACGTAATCATTTTTGCCGACTACGGAAAAGGCCCAACCAAATTCGCGGCTGGCGAGTATGGAGAACGGTTGCACATCCGCGCAGGTCATTCCAATGCGCGTGAAATCAGGATCACCACAGCCGAAGGTGGTATCCATCTGGGCCCCTATGATGACCTGAGCTACCAGGCGAGCACACGAGGCGGACGTGTGATGGACCATATCCTGGCCAACCAGGCCGTGTTCAAATCCACTACCGACACGGCAGGAGACGCCGCCCTGCTCAGCGGCATCATTTTGACGCAGGGGAGGAACACACAGGATGTGGGGTTAGGGCTCGTCGCAGCCGGATTGGTCAGCAAGATATTTTCCGCCGCCGCATCACCACAGGCGGACACCCGCGACTGGGATAATCTGCCTGATTATCTCACCTTCGGCACCATGAGCCTGCCTCCGGGAAATCACGCCCTAAGTATTGAATACCTCGATGGCTCCGGAAATGTCATACCGAGCATGACACGCACCGAACATGTGGTGGTGAATCCTTTGCCATCGGATACCGTCCTATATTTCAGCGATACCAAATAACAACGAAAGATTACCCTATGAACAATACCTTCTTGATTCTGTCACTTATCGTGACCTGTGTATGCTTCACGGTCAGTGGATGCAAAACCAAGGCCTCCTACGCGCCCGAAGTGGTCGACGGTTATGATATGGAAAACCAAACCCCGTTTGTCCTCATGAACAAACGTGTGGCCAAATCGGTCACTGTGGCCGGCATCCAGGAACGCATCCTCGAGGACGGACGCTTGGAGGTCACCGCCAATGTACTCAGCAAGGATGATCGCCGCATCCAGGTGCAGATCAGCTGTGTGTTCAAAAATGAAAACGGTATTCCAACAGGTGACGAAACACCCTGGACCACGCTCATCCTGACCGAAAACGCCCAGGAAGGCGCCATCTTCAAATCCATGAACACCCGCGCCCGCAAGTACACCATCCGCGTGCGAGAGGCCCGGTAGTGGTGCAAATCATCGAAACCATTAAAAACTCAGCGACTCCCACCCCGGAATGAGCAGAGGATTTGCCACAGTTCTGGGACTTTGCTTTGTGGCTTTGGGCGTTGTAAAATGGTTGTTTTCACTGGAGCGATTCAGTGCATTTGATATTGGCACGGGTTTATTGTTCTTCGTGGCCGGTGCGGCATGTTTGAAACGTTAAAAGCCATTTTTAAGCATGTAACGTTTGCCAAAAGTAATTTCAAAAAAGCTCTGCGTCCCTAGCGCAGCGGGCGTGAGGATAAGAAGCATCAGCGAGCCCCTTATGCGCAAATACTTTTGGCAATCAGTATAAAATCGCCAGTTCGGACTCGCTTGCTAAAGGATAAGGTTTCGGGAATACTCGGTCTGCCATGCCCGACACCAACCTCACATCCGAAACAACGCCATCCAACCCGCAGCAGTTTCGGACCACCCGCTGGTCGGTGGTGTGTTCGGCATTGGATTCGGAGACGTCCGGGAGTCGATTGGCCATGGAACATCTGTGCCGGATGTATTGGTATCCGGTTTTTCATTTCATCCGGAGAAACGGGCACAACCAACACGATGCGCAGGATCTGACGCAGGCATTCTTTGCCAGGTTTGTTGAAAAACAATGGCTCGAAAAAGCCGACCGATCGCGCGGACGATTCAGGTCCTTTCTGCTGATGATTCTCAAACGATTTCTGGCAAGTGAATGGAAACGCGAGCACGCCTTGAAGCGGGAAGGCAACCTTCACTGGCTGAGCCTGAACATGGACACAGCTGAAACCCGCTATGCTCAGGAACCCGCCGACACCACCACCCCGGAACAATCCTTCGAGAAACAATGGGCCCTGACGCTGCTGGAGACCGTCATGCAGACCCTCAAGGCACGATATATCGAAGACAACAAAACCGATCTGTTCGAACATTTGAAACCCTGCCTCATGGGCAGCCGCGAATCACAACCCTACGCCACCCTGGCCGCCCAACTCGGAATGTCCGAAGGCGCGGTAAAAGTGTCCGTTCATCGCCTCCGTAATCAATACCGCGAATGTCTTCGGGGCGAAATCGCTCAAACAGTCTCATCCCCTTCCGAAGTGGATGAGGAAATGAAACACTTGATTCGAGTGCTGGCGAGGGGCTGAACCTTTTCGGGTTTCACGTCAGCTTTTTCACTCACTCGGTCTCTATTTCAAGAGGATAGTGGTCTGCTATGTATGAAAAATCCCGATCTCGATGGAGCACAGTTGCACCGAATTCCATCGCTATGGCGGCGATTAAACAATCGGTGATACTTCGGATCTGGATTCCATTCCTTTGGAGACCTTTATAGATGTCTGCAGCAAACATGATTGAAGATCGATTCTGTGGCAGAATAATGAGTTTGCCAAAGGCCGCTTCAATTTTGCTTCGGTCAAAGGAATTTCGCAATCCTTGAACAATTTCCAACAGGATCAGATCGATATACGCAACCGCTTCCCGGCTTGCTAATTTTTGTTTTAAGCAATTACTTGCCCAATTATTTCGACCAGAGAGAAAGTCTATCCAAAAACTGGTGTCGACGAGGACCATGATCAGAACCTGGGCTTGCGAAGCTCATTTAAATCCCCTTGCCATCGGAATTTGCCTTCAAGGGCTAAAAGATCGTTTTGCTGCTCTCGAGCCACCAGTTCTCTGAGGGCAAGATCTACAAGCTCACGCTTAGTGCGTAAACCCGTAATTCTTAACCCATCCTGGACCAATGTATCTTCAATATATATGTTTGTTCGTCCCATACACCAAAAATCGCCATTTTGGTGTATGTTGTCAATAAGTCTTAGCATCGAATGACCACGCAAAACTAAGGATTCTTTGTAACCTTTGCTCGGGGATTCCTAGTGTATAGGATGAAAGGAATCAAACATGGCATCCGAAACAAAATGTTCCAACTGTGGCAAAGTGATCGGCGAGAACGCTCCGGCAGGCATGTGCCCCGAATGTCTGCTCAAGGGGGGTCTGGAAACTGGCATGGATTTGGGAGAAGAAACGCAAGCCATCACCGGTGATAAAAAGGAGCGATTTGTCCCTCCAACGGCATCCGAACTGGAACCTTTGTTCCCACAACTGGAAATTCTGGAACTGATCGGCCAAGGTGGAATGGGAGCCGTCTACAAAGCACGCCAAAAAGAACTCGACCGCATCGTCGCGCTGAAAATTCTGCCACCCGATATCGGACAAGATGAAGCCTTCGCAGAACGCTTTTCCCGTGAAGCCAAAGCCCTCGCAAAACTGAACCACCCGGGCATCGTCACCATCCACGATTTTGGAAAAGTAAATCTAAAGACACCTCCAGACGGTAGGGCCCCGCTGCTGCAGGGCCGCGACGCGAGCAAGGATGAACAAACAGACCAAACCACATCCACCGTCCCAACCACTCCCCTCTACTTTTTCCTCATGGAATTCGTGGACGGCGTCAACATCCGCCAACTCCTCGACGGCGGCCGGGTTTCCCCCCGAGAAGCGTTGGCCATCGTTCCACAAATATGCGACGCGCTTCAATTCGCGCACGATCACGGCATCGTCCACCGTGATATCAAACCCGAAAACATCCTCATGGACCGCCGCGGCAACGTCAAAGTCGCCGATTTCGGTCTCGCCAAAATCGTTGCAAACTGGGATTCCAGATCGGATTCCCAATCCATGGAAAATGAAACATCCTCAGCGCCCTCATCCTCCCTCACCGTTTCCGGAAGAATCATGGGCACCCCCAAATACATGTCGCCGGAACAAATCAAAGCACCGGGAGAAGTGGATCACCGGGCCGACATCTACGCGCTGGGTGTGGTGCTCTACCAAATGCTGACGGGCAAACTTCCGGACAAACAATGGCAGCCTCCCTCGAAAAAAGTGAGCGTGGATGTCCGGCTCGACGAAATCGTCCTCCGCGCCCTGGATCAGGATCCCAACCTGCGCTATCAAAGCGTCAGCGAATTCAAAACCCAGATCGATACCCTCTCTGAATCGACTGACGAAGTTGTCAAAGCAAAACCAGACACTCATCCAGAACACGAGACTGCACCCTACCCCCTCGAACCCTGGATGCAGCAATGGATCGCCAAGCCGACCGCCCGCCGACTCCAAGTATTCAAGCTCATGCTCCTGGCGGGATTTGGGATGTCCTTGGCCCATCTTCTACAGTTGGAAAGAGAGTAGGATTGATCATCAATTAGTTATGAAGGCGCAATACGCCGTTGGCACTACACTTCCGACATTTTTAAAAACTTCATCTTTTGGTCATGGTAGGTGGAATGGCCACACCTGCCGCTTGGCATGCCTGACGAGCGTCTCCGACTAATTTACTGCGCAGGAAGTAGGTTTGCCCCTGAAATTCGGCTTCTACTTCATGGAGATTTTCTAATCCTCGAATGATTTCTTTCCATTCGTACTGCAATCCCTTTGCTTCCAATCTTCGTTCCAGTTCCTGGCGCAACACCAAGGCCAAAAAACTGCAAAAGACATGGCCTCTGATGGTGTCATCGCATTTGTGATAAATGGGTCTGGTTTCCAGAATCGACTTCATACTCCGAAACATGTCCTCGACCATCCAAAGTTGTTTGTAAGCCTGAGCTACCACTTCGGTTTCCATATCCGTGTTTGTTTCCAATACCCAGATGCCATCATATTTGGATTCTGACTTAACCTTGGCCTCGTCAATGGTGAACTGAGAGGACGTGTCGCCCTTGAGGTATTTGCGGTAACCTTTGTTTCCAACCAGAGATTTGGCGCCCTGCTTGAGTTTCTCACTCAACGCAGCAAGGATTGTTTCCCGATCAGCAGCGTCTTTGCGTCGCTGTTCCTCATTGAGACAAACGATGTAGCGTTTGCCGGCGCTCATCACCTCTTTCACTTTCAAGGGAGAGGGATCTTTTGAGCAACGCCGTTCTGGTTGGATTTCCACGTATGGCTTCTTGCTTTTGAGGACATTTTCATACACATCCTTGACTCGACGCATGCGGACCCCAAGGATGTAGTCACAGTCAATCTCTTCGGATCGCAGTGCCTCTGTGGTCTTTTGGCTTACCATGCCGCGATCACTGACGATACAGACACGTTGAACACCGAACCTGGTTTGCATGTCCTTGACAACCGGAATGAGCGTTGTTGCATCGCTTGTATTACCGGGCCAAAGGTGGCAACAAATCGGATTTCCCTCTGCGTCCAGAGCTAAACCGACGACCATTTGTTTGAGATCCGGACGATGATCCTTGCTGTAACCATGCTGGCCGATGCTTTGCCCACCTTCACCTTCGAAGTAGATGGAAGTGGTATCAAAAAACACGAGATCAATTTGGGAAAACAAATCTCGACGTTGATCGAAAAGGGCCTCTTCGATCTGGTCCTTGATGCTTCGTGGGTGGCCGAGAAAGTCTTTCTCATCCCCCAAAGGTTCACCAAGCCACCCCATGGTGCGATAAAGTTGATGCAATTGGAGAGATTCAACTCCATCGATTCGATAACTCTCCTTCCATTTTTCGGCGGCACGATCGCTGCCGGGACAGAAAAGGCGGTGAAGGACAGTGAGATAAACGGCACGTTCGAGTTCAAATCCAAAAGAACGCTCTTGGAGAAGGCTGCGCAAGATGGAAGCAAGACCCGTTTCTTTCCACAGACGTGCAAAGACCAAATCCGGTCCGATACGCAAAACGGAAACAGGTTTGGTATTGCCCTTGGCGTGAGCGTCAATGACATCAATGTTTTCACAAAGCCTCAGGCCGGAGCGCATGAGGGCGTCCAACTTGCCTTCCTGTTGGAGGAGGTCGAGACGTCCGACCGTCATAAGCACGTGCTGCTTGACCGCCCCTTCATCTCTGTAACTTTCAACGATTTGAAGGTAGGAATACTGTTTGCTTTTTTTAACGCGGAAAAACATGGCGTTTGTTTTCCCTACAAAAATAGTCCTATATCAGAAATAATAAAGAGATTTATTAATTTGAAATTATAATGGTTGGCACTACATTTTGAGGTTCGGGAAATCTAACGATCAAAAAACCCTTATTTTTTTGGGTTTTTACCCCGGATGTCGGATTTTAGTTTAGAAGATGGGCTTGGTGTTTTGCTTTCCAACAAGGGATATCACCAGAGATGTTGTCGAAACCTGGAGTTTCGGTCTGGGCGATCCCTGGTTCGAATCCATCCGCAACTATGCCAAAGGTCACAACATTGGCAAACTCCACTTTGGAACAAAGAGTTTTCTGGTGGGATGTATGGCCTTTTTGCATTGGATCTGGTTCACCATGCTGGTTCGAGCCGAATGGCTGGCAGGAAATCGACTACCCAAAAAGGACGTTGTCTTCACTTGGGAACTGATTCGAGTCGAAAACGGCACTCAAGACATTGACTGGCGCCGCATCATCCTTAGCGGAGCCATCGCATGCACCATTGCTTGCGTGGCATCCTGCATGTTCGTTGTGCTGATGCAGGTGGCTCTCGGAGGCGCACCTTCTCCCGGCACGGTCATGATCTGGAATTCCATCATGGCCTGTGGATTCATCGGATTCATGGTAAAAAGGTCTTTGGACCAAAGCACACCTCCCAAATTCCCGGGAAGCAGCGCAAGAGCGGTACAGGCATTTTGGGATTTGATGGAAAGGGAAGCATATGAAAAGTGCTGGTTCGTATCAGCGCCTGCTTTCAAAGAAACGCAACAACAGGAAAGATGGATTCAAAAAATGGAAACCGAAAGGAAACCATTTGGCAAAGCAACCACACGCAAGACACTTTCGCTGGAATTCATTGAACCAAACATTCGATTTGAGCAGCACATTTTGACTGAATTTGAAAACGGGAAATCGGCTCAAGAATCCATCCTCTGCGGTCGACAACCGGATGGGGAATGGCGAATCGAGGACTATCAATTTCAAACACCTCCACCAGCATATCGTGATCAAACAAACAACACCGCGAAATCCGGCAAGAGATTCACCTGGTTGGTTTCTCCAATTACTTCTCCAAAGGTTCGTGAAATTGTTTCACACATGACCCGAAAAGAACGCACGGAATTGAACTTCATGGGCGCTTTGACGGGTGTTTGGATTTCAGTCTTGAGCTTCGGTTCATTTTTCATCATCCAACAAACACCTGATCAGTGGGACGCGGTCGTTTTTATCACCGCCATTTTACTCTTCTTAGCAACGCTCCCCCTGATCTGGACCATGCAACGCCGGCTCCTCTGCACCACCCAATGGGCAAAGCAACAAGGCATCGATGCACAAATGATCGGCAGAGACGCCCTCAAACTAATCTCACTCAAACACATCAACCCTGTGGCACTGATCACCACGCTGGTCATTATGGGATTACTGGTCATTTGGCCGCAGTCTATTTTGAGGAAGACCATCCGCGAAGTTCGTTCGACGGTTCCCGCACATAGTCCGGGCGTGCTCCCGGAACCAAATGCACCCGGCATCGCGTTTAAATTCATCAAAGCGGTCTCCCCCAAAGATTCTCATCGAATTGAAGTCCATTTTGAAAGAGACGAACGACCAGGCTACGGTATTGAAGTCACCCAAGATACTCAAAATGGTCCAAATGGTGAACACATCCCCACTGATTTTTGGCTGGAATACGGAACACAAAAAAAATATGTGAGTGTGAATGATCCCAACGTGCTTGTGTGGCGCATTCCCGAAGCGTTCAATGAAGAAGAAATTCAGATTGCATTAAACGAATTAGAAAAAAATGCCAGCCGATGGTCTTTCTTACCCGAAGGAGCAGCCCCTGAATTTGCTCACATCGAACACCTAGAGGGATGGAAATACACTCTGTGGGCGTACATCAAAAAGGAATCCAAACCCAAAGCTCAAAAACTTGTTCCGGAGCCACCCACACGAACATTCACTCAAGAAGAACTGGACCTACCCCCAGTTCTCGAATTCCTCGCCTGGCAGGATGAATGGAAGCAACTGAAAAGCAAAGCGGTCTGGAGCATCAATGGCTCAAATGTCCAAAACAATCCAACAGCATTGCAGTGGCTGAGCGAAGTCCCCCCAATAGGCATGGATGTCAGTAAACGAAATCTGAACCCGGAGCCGCGTTTTCTCCATCTATGGTTCTCACATCCTGCGTTCGACAGCACCTGCGATTCGACGATTCGCCTGCTTGATCCAAAGGGGAATGTCATGCGATCACCAGACGGAGATCATGCATCCACCCGTAGAGATCCGAATTCCAGGAATGGTGGGAAGGCATTCGTATCCATTTCAGTCAATCAAGAAAGCTTGGCCGAAAGACACTTCGATGTGAAAGCCCTTAACAAATTCGGTTTCATTAAAAACAGAATAAGCCTCAGTTCAAACGGTTTTGTTGGAGCCGAAACCCGCATGGATACTTTCCATTTTGATCAACCACTTTCCGAAATCAAAACATTCCTCATGGGATCACGCCCCTATCGCACCAACATCTGGCGAAATGTTCCTTTGCCCAAATCAATCCGGCAAATTGAGCAAGGTTCGTTGAAAACGAACCCAACGATTCAATAATTGAGCGCCTATCAAAAACTTGTAGGATTGATCACTTTGAAACCCGTCAAAGACGCCAATTGCAATTGCCTTTTGTCAGAAGAAACGAAATTATCTGCCTTCAATAGGACAGCACAAGCAACATGCAATGTATCCAAGGTACGACACCCTGAGGAAGGTGCATATTCCAAGGCAAGCGAACGACACATCCGCCATGCTTCAGGCCAATCCACTCCTTTGAAAGTAAGCACACCTTTATTTCGATCCTCATCAATGGAGGAAAGCAACCGCTCTACCTGTAATGTGCTACATTCTCCTCGATACTTTTTCAACGTGATGGCAGCGGTCATCTCACTCAAATGAAAATCGTTGATTAAAATAGGCTCACCATCGTCCAAAACAAAAGAACGAACGACTTCCGACTCGGGTTCTTCAGTATACAGTTTGATGATTATCCCCGTGTCATAATAACGCATTACCAATCTCCTCGCGTTTCATTGAGGAGATCATCAGAGGACGTGCCTTGTGTTGCTCCCCCCCAAATACTTCTTGCTCGTTCTCCAAAATCCGGAAATTGGACCTTTTCAGGCTGTTCAGGTGGAAGGAGCCGAGCAACAAGTTTTTTGCGTCGAGTAATGCCTACTTCATAACCGGCTTCTACTTCTCGTAAAACACTCGCGAGATTATGTTGAGCCTGCATGATTGAGTATTTCTTCATAACGCATAAAAATAACGCATGTAATGACTGTGTCAATTGGTAATGCACGACAATACCTTTTGCAAATAACTTGAACCTTCCCGCCCCTAAATCAACCATACCCACATGAACCTTGAAACCTGGACCAACATAGATGCCTACTTCACCGACCTATTGCACGACCGTGACCCTATCCTGGATACCGTCCTGGCTGATAGCGCAAAAGCGGGACTCCCGGAAATCCAAGTCTCCGTTCCCCAAGGAAAATGGCTCCACCTGATGGTTCAACTCTCCGGTGCCAAACGCGTCCTCGAACTGGGAACCCTCGGCGCCTACAGCACCATCTGGATGGCCAGAGCCCTTCCAAGCGACGGACGCCTGATCACCCTCGAAGCCGAACCCCTACACGTCCAAGTCTCCCGACAAAACCTCGCCCACGCAGGTCTCTCAGAAAAAGTCGACGTGATGGAAGGGGCCGCACTCGATACTTTGCAACAACTCATCGAACAAAACGTGGAACCCTTCGATTTCGTCTTCCTCGACGCCGACAAAGAAAACTACCCGAACTATCTCCCGGGCATCCTTCAACTCATGCATACGGGCTCCGTCCTTATCGCAGACAATGTTGTCCGAGACGGAGCCGTCATCGAACCAGACCACACCGATTCCAGAGTCCAAGGCGTCCGGCAATTCAACCAACTGGTGGCGGACAATCCCACAATCAGCGCCACCGGCATCCAAACCGTGGGAACCAAAGGCTACGATGGCTACTTGATTGGCAGAATATCTTAAGAGTTGATTTGCATTGTTTTTTGTTTCACAATGAATACAGCAAACAATGAAAATGTACTAAAGTCATGATTCAATCCACACTAACCGACCGTTGGCAGACCACCATTCCCTCTGTAGTAAGGAATGCCCTTCAGCTGAAACCCAGGCAACGACTCATTTACGAATTGGTGGATGGTGCAGTTCTAATCAAGCCCCAACCCGAAACTCTTAATGACCTCTACGGATGTCTAGCTGACGACCAACCACCTCTCTCTAAATCAGAAGAACGAGAAAGAGCCCGCCAAGCCAGGGCCGGAAAATATAAATGACAAAATATCTCCTGGACGCAAATGTCCTCATCCGTTTAGTAATTGCAGATCATTCAAAACA
>JAQCFT010000468.1 GCA_027619545.1 Verrucomicrobiota bacterium
GATTCTGTTGTCTATTCCGTCATTTCATGACAGGATGTGAGGGCGTAGGAGAGACCTGACATGTCACTCACCTCCCCCATTTTGAACTATGTGTTCCGCAAGGAAATGTCCGCATTCCTGAGACCGAAGTCGGTTGAGGAAGAAGTCTTTCAATTCTCAGCTCCACCCTCTCACGACGATTACCTGCTCTACATCCACATCCCTTTTTGTGAGTCTCTGTGCCCCTACTGTTCATTCCACCGTTGCGAATACAGTGCTCGTCAGACAGAGTCTTATTTCCAGGCATTGTATAATGAAATCGATCTGTACCGGGAACATGGTTTTCAATTCAGATCCGCTTATATCGGCGGCGGCACACCCACCATCCGGATGGACCTGTTGGTGCAGCTGCTCGGTAAAATAACCAACGCTTTTCCTCTCAGAGAAATCTCGGTGGAGACTAACCCAAACCATCTTTCCAAGGACCACCTGGATCGCATGAAAGACGGAGGTGTCAATCGCTTGAGCGTCGGGGTACAGAGTTTCGATGACGACATCCTGCACCACATCGGACGCCTTGAAAAATACGGTTCCGGCCACACCATTCAAAAACTTCTCGAAAAGGCTTCCGGTATCCTTGAAACCTTGAATGTCGACTTGATCTTCAATATCCCTATTCAGACTGATGAAAGCCTGAATCATGATCTGAAAGTCATTCACTCCCTGCAACCAGATCAAGTCACCTTTTATCCTTTGATGACTGCTCCCTCGGTGGAAAAAACGCTGAATCAAATGCTGGGGCGCATGGATTACCGCAATGAGGAGAGACAATATCTCCATATTGTGAATCAAATGTGCGAGACTTACAACCAATCGACAGCCTGGTGTTTCTCGCGCTCATCGGGCAGCATTGATGAATACATCATCGATCACGACGAATATGTCGGGGTGGGAAGCGGATCCTTTGGTTTTTTTAACAACACATTGCACATCAACACATTCAGCAATGCAACATATATCCAAAAACTGAAACAACGTGAGTTACCTGTTTCGCATATCAAACAATTCACCCCCAAGGAACTTCAGTGTTATTGCATGTTGCGCCGCTTGTTTGCATTGAAGACTCCGGCAAAAAAATTGATCTCGGAATTAGATGCACTGGGGCCGGGGCATTTGAGTTGGTTGTTTCAGGTTTTGACTTGGGGAGGCGCATTGAGGAAACAAGAGGATTTTTTCCACCTCACCCGTAAAGGGCAGTATATCTGGATCATGGCCATGAGAGAGTTTTTCATAGCAGTCGACACACTGCGTGATCAATTCAGAAACCAAGCCCAAGGAGGGGCAACGAATCAAAATAACCTTAGCATCAAAACCTTACTGCCCTGAGGCAACCGCTTCCGTTTCCACTTTGACCTTCTTGAGATTTGCCATTCTCGCGGCATCCATGACGAAAAAAGTTTTGCCGAAATGGGATTCCACATCGGACCGAATGATTAAAGCCGTGTTTGGGTCCTGGCCGGCGATGGCTTGCAGCTTTTCTTCCAGTTCCGCCTTGGACAAGGGTTCTTCCCCCCAATAAAAACGATCCGGGTCATCTTTCAGAATACTGATTGTCACACTGCTTGGTTCCGCCTGAGTGGACATCTTGGACCTTGATTGAGGCAGGCTGACATTCAGAGCGGGTTTGTGCTTAAATGTCGTGGTGACCATCATAAAGATCAACAACACGATCAGAATATCGATCAAAGAAATGATGATGATCGTAGGCGGTTTATGACGTTTGCGTTCCAGAAAGTTCATAGGGGGATATGAAACCAGGTACCAGGGATGTTATCTGCCATCGCGTTTGCGCCGCGCTTTTTTTCCAGTAGCCGAGGGTTCGGCGAAAGACTCCGGCTCTTCCAAAGTCCCCTGTTGTCCTGACGCGTAGGCAAGAGGCTGGGAAGCATGCGCTGAAGGCGGATAATATCGCTGCAACAGATCGTCGCAGAGAGCTTCCAACTCAATGGCCATGGTCTCGACCTTCTTGTTGTAATAGCTCCAGGCAATCAGAGAAGGAATGGCAATCAACAGGCCTGTGAGTGTGGTGTTCAGGGCAATGGATATCCCTTTTGCCAACGAGGTATGATCGGCCATACTCGCCGCACCGAAGTCTCCGAACAAAGTGATCAGTCCATGCAAGGTCCCCACCAAGCCCAGCAAAGGAGCCGACCCAACGATCACCTCAATGACCACCAGTCCGCTTTCCAAAGTAGAGATTTCCCTGCGAGCCCGTGTTTGGAGCGCTTCAATATTTTCTGCTTTCGTGTAAGCAAACTGATCCATCGCCGCCAGAAGCATGCGGCTGGCGGGTGATGGCAGTTGCCGACACACGGTCTGCAAGGTGGCCAAGTCATTTTCATTCTCACATTGGTTCAACGTGGTCGCAACTTGCTCCGGCACGACGTTGCGCCAACGCAAAGCCAATCCACGCTCGATGATATAAGTCAACGCCACCACCGACATCGTCAGCAACAGCCACATAAAAGGTCCGCCTGCCTCTAAAAACTCAAACATGGTTCCTCAATTTTTTTGTAAGTTGCCTCGCTCCACTTCGAACGGATAAACGAGTCTGCGGTGTTGCCACCAGGTTTTCAATTGTAATAAAAAGTAAATCGTATATCGCGATAATCCGCACCCACCAGACGTCTCATGTCGCTGGGCCATTTGCCATACGGAGCAGGATCGGAAATGGCACGTTGGCAGAGAAGAGACTGAATCACACCAACAGTGTCTTCCTCTATGTCCACTTCACGCACCTCTCCGGTCGAGGTCAGTTCGAATTGTACCACGACCTTGCCCGAAGCGTTCCTTGCCGAAGGCAATCCTTCCAGCAGGCCAAACCAGCGCTGCTGAATGGCCTGGATCACCGCTGCATCATAAGCTCCAAAGGGCGTCGCCAACAAGTCCGGTGAGGATTCAATCCGAAAACGCTTCACTCCCCCTTCCTGCTGCATGGATTCACCTAGCAGCATACCACTCCGCTTCTTGGCCTCAGCCAGGGTCTTGGGACGCTCCTGCGGGGGCGGGGTGGGGCGTTGTTGTGGCGTGACCGGGCGAGGTTGTATATTGGAGAGCATTTCCG
>JAQCFT010000058.1 GCA_027619545.1 Verrucomicrobiota bacterium
AATCAGGGCGGCGGTTTTGGTAACGCAGGTAATAAGCGTGCTCCCAGACGTCACAGCCGATCACAATTTTTCCGGAACCGTCCATCACAGGGTTGTCCTGATTCGGGGTGGAAACCACTTCGAGGGCACCAGCCTTGTTCACGATCAACCAGGCCCAGCCACTGCCAAAACGGGTGGCGCCGGCAGCTTCGAATTGGTCTTTAAATGCATCGAAGCTTCCGAAAGTAGAAGTGATGGCTTCGCCGAGGGCTCCGGTAGGCTCACCACCGCCGTTCGGCCCCATGATGGACCAGAACAGAGAATGGTTGGCATGACCGCCACCGTTGTTGCGAACGGCGCCACGGATGTTTTCCGGAACGGCATCCAGGTTGGCAACCAGATCCCAAATATCTTTGGAAGCAAGCGCGTCCTGACCTTCCAAGGCTCCATTCAGCTTGGTGATATAGGTGTTATGATGTTTACCATGATGGATTTCCATGGTCTGAGCATCGATGTGCGGTTCGAGCGCATCGGCGGCGTAAGGCAGATTCGGTAATTCGTAAGCCATAATATTGTTATTTTTTCGTCCTGAGTTTATTCAACCGGCGGCGTTTGGTCCAAGCCCCCGACGGAACCAGAACATAACAACCGATTAGGGCAAAAACAAGTGAAGATCATTTTCCCGGCCTGACGGCTGGCACTTTCCAGTTCTTATGCCAGGTCAGATTCCAAAGATTCTCCAATCGAACCAGTTCCACATGGTTGTCAGCAAAGGCGGCATTGATGGCACCCGGCAAGGTATTTTTGGGATCAAAGTTGGTGACTGCCGCCGAGCGATCGGATGCATGCCGAGGAATGGAAAACCGCGCCATAGGTCCCTGAAACTTGTCGCCGTTAAAAAGATTCCTGGCCGGCAAACTGGTTTCCAAAGGCCAGGCATCCACCCAGACGGAATCCGCAAAATAAGGTGTGGTGGAAGGATTGCGGATATCGGTTTCGACTTTGAACATGTTCTTGTCATCGCCATACGGGCTTTTGGTATAGAAATAGCCGTTCAAGGCATAGCTCCCCTGCCACTTGTTCGTGCCGCCGCCATCCACCAGCCAGGCGCGATTGATCGTTCCAAAACTGTCACTGTCCTTACGCAACGCGGCCTCGTTCCGTTCAGGAGCGGTGGGGCAGAATCTCACATCCTTGATGGCCGCATACTTTTCCTGTAATTGAGCCAACCACAGGTAGGGCCAGGATTCATAATGCACTGGTTTGCCGGTATCACTGATATACATGTAATTCGACAAACTGATCTGTTTCAGGTTGCCGACACACTTGATGGCCTGCGCCTTGGCTTTGGCCTTGGACAAGGCGGGCAATAACATGCCGGCCAAAATGGCGATGATGGCAATCACCACCAACAACTCGATCAGGGTAAAACCAACAACGCGGCTTCTGAGCGAGAATGTTTGCTGGGAGGTTTTCATATGATCAGAAATTTGAAGGGCAAGCACCCGGTTGTCAATAAACAGTTGGAACCAACACACCACGGCAGAATTGACAGACCAAGGTCCGAGCAGAGATGCTAAGCACGTTAACGGGAAATTATTTCAAGAAAAACATGGGATTAGATCAGATCACGGAACCGTTTTTGGCCAAGTCGGCGGGTTGGGAGGCAATGAAATCTGCCCGCCAATATCTCAAGTCGGGAGCGGTTCTGGCGGCGGAATGGAAAGCGTCCAGAGCAAGTGGATTGATTCAGGCGGGTTCGCTGCAATATCAGGCGGGCTTGGTGTTTGAATCCGAATTCGATATCGAAAACCTGTGCACCTGCCGGGAGTCCAGACAATACGGCAGCCTGTGCGCGCATTCGGTCGCCATTGCGCTGGCTACCCTGTATCCGGATGCCATTCGTGCGGAAGCTCCACCAAACCCACGGCAGGAATCGGTTCCATCCATGAACGCTGGAAAGGAAAAAGAACAAAAGCCGACCCCATGGTTCAATTACGATCCCACATCCAAAATAAATCTGTCACTACGCTTCATACTCGCCCCAAACAGCACCCGACAAATGCAGCCACAAACCGTCGCGGTCATGCTGGAAGGTTCAACGGACGGATCATACAAACCCTTAAATGCGTTTCCACGCAACCAGGCCTATCATTTTACCGAGTCGGATCGACATCTGTTGAAACTGTTGGAAGATCAAGCTGATGGGAAACCGGTTCCCATGATCCAAATGAAAACCGCGGCGTTCTGTGATTTCCTGAACTTGCTGCAGGGTTCGGATCAATTAATGCTTGGTCGTTCGGAGCACGTCAAAGTGTCCAATCAAGTCTGGATCCCTCACATGGAAATCAAGCTCACGGACGATGGAAGTTTATCCATCACCTGCGCCGGAACATCCATGCCGCAAGGTCTGTTCATGGGACAACCGGGATATGTCTGGGTGGACAAACATTTTCAACCGATGGGCCTGCCTTCCGCCTTGATGCCGGCGTTTCAGTCGCCCATGACGGTTCCCAGAATACAGGTTCCATTCATCCTGCACCAACTCGATCTGCTTCCCGATTCCGATCGCATTCACACGGATTTTTCACTGAACGATTTCAAGATAGATTCCGAAGAACCTCGGATTCAGCTTTTCATGGAAGGAGGCTTGGCACGCCTCGATGCCCGTTTGAAAACCGCATATGGCGACCAGGTCTTCCCCGTGTCACTGCAAACCTCACCGACCGATTTTTGCACGCCCGATCCGTCCGACCATATGCGCTACATCCTGCGCAACCCGGGTGCGGAGCAATCAGCTTTGGATGAATTGAAGCGCGCCGGGTTCATCTCGGATGCCAAGGGAGAATGCTGGCGCCTGACCGGGCAGGATGCCGTGCTGAGCTTCATCGCAGGCCCCTACCAACGCCTGCAAAAAGACTGGAAGGTCATTCTGGAAGAACGATTGGACTGGAGTTTTCAACGCAACATCGAAACCGTCCAACCCGAAGTACGGGTGCATGCGTCCTCGGGCGACTGGTTTGATTTCAAGGTCGACTACCACACTTCAGGAGGTGGAGCACTGCCCCAGGATGAAATTCAGCGCCTTCTCCGATCCGGCAAATCCTATCGCAAAAACACCAACGGGAAATTCCTGATGTTGGATACCGAAGCATTGCAGGAATTCAATGAAGTCCTGGTTGATTGCAATCCCCAGCAACACCACGGGGAATACCGGGTCCGCAAATCACATTCAACTTATCTCGAACAAACCATCCAGGAAAACCGGTGGAACCTGAGACAAGAAGGTTTCAGACCGGATTCCAGCCCCGACTCCGAAAAGAAACTGCTAAAATCCATCCACCAAACCATGCCGGATCTCGCGAACGTCTTACGCCCCTACCAATGGCATGGAGTGATATGGATGCACCAGATGTTCGAACGGGGCTTCGCTGGAATCCTGGCCGATGAAATGGGACTTGGCAAAACGCTGCAAGTGTTGACATGGATGCAATGGAGACTGCAAAGACAACCGAAATTAATAAATGATGGGGACAACAAGCACGCGCCATTCCTTGTCATCTGTCCCTCCAGCCTTGTCTTCAATTGGGCGGAAGAAGCCAAACGCTGGACACCAAAGCTACGCGTATTGACACTGGAAGGCTCCCAACGAGCCAAACGGTATTCACAGATACCGGACCATGATCTGGTGATCACCAGTTATGCACTCATACGTCGAGACCTGGATGTTTATCAGAAGGTGACCTTTGAGGCATTGATTCTGGACGAAGCCCAACACATCAAAAACCGCGCCACGCAGAACGCACAATCCGTCAAAGCCATCCGAGCCCATCATCGCCTTGTCCTGACCGGTACCCCAATGGAAAACTCAGTGCTGGATCTTTGGTCCATCTTTGATTTCCTGATGCCGGGTTATCTGGGATCGGCCCGAGATTTCAAGGAACGTTACGAAATCCCGGTCTCCCAACAGTCGGCGCAACCCGTGCTATCGAGACTGAAACGTCGCGTCGGCCCCTTCCTCCTGCGGCGCACTAAAAAAGAAGTGCGACCGGATCTCCCCGACCGGATCGACCAGGTCGCGTACTGTGAGCTGACACCGGAACAGCGAACCCTCTACCAACAGATCATGGAAGGTGGACGCGCCAAACTCCTGGAAATCGCAGGAGAAAAGCAACCCTCGGGCCAGGCACGCATGATGGTGTTAAGCGCGATCCTCCGAATGCGACAAATCTGCTGTGATGCCCGACTCCTCGACCTGGATCCGGACAAGCTGAAGCATCCATCTTCCAAACTCGAGCTGTTCAGCGAATTGCTGGACGAAGCCATTGACGGTGGTCACCGCGTGCTGGTGTTCAGTCAATTCGTCAAAATGCTGACGATCCTTCGTGAACGATTGGAAGAAAATGGAGTGGAATATTGCTATCTGGACGGAAGCACTGCAAAACGGGGCCAGGTCGTGCAGCGCTTTCAGAACTCAACCATCCCGGTATTTCTCATCAGTTTGAAAGCAGGCGGCACGGGATTGAACCTGACCGGCGCCGATACCGTCATACACTTCGATCCCTGGTGGAACCCTGCGGTGGAAGCCCAAGCCACGGCACGCGCGCATCGCATTGGCCAAACCCAGACCGTCACCAGCTATAAACTGATTGCGAGGGACACCATTGAAGAAAAAATCCTCCACCTCCAACAGCGCAAACAAGCCCAACTCGACTCCATGCTGGCAACAGGCAACATCGAAAACATGGAAAGCCTCAACTGGGAAGACATCGAATCATTGTTCGAGTGATTCGATCCAAGATTTTTTTGCATCCAACATCATCAAAAGCGGAAGCAAGTTCAAAAGACTTTTATCACATCCAACACAGCTTTCACTTTGGCTACTTCGTGGGTCCGGATCAGGTCTGTTTTGCCCAACAAGGCCAGGACGGCAAAGAAGGATTCGGCGGTTCGGACTTCTTCTCCGAAGTATTCGAAAGCGTGAGGCAATGCGTGGCAAACAGGCCAACCCAATTTCCGGAGGCGGAAAGTATTCAGGAACATTTCCATTTGATACCTCACGCGAGCGGCGCCGTCTTTAAGGTTGGCGTAATAAAACCCCAAACCGGGATCAATCAGGATCTTGCGAACCCCGATGGAGTGTGCTCGTTGAATTTCGGTTTCAAACCATTTGTTCATGGCATCGATCGGATCTCCATCGAACTGGAGATCTCGAACATTCCGAACATCGTCACCCTGGACGTGGCAGATGATAATGGCGGCCTGATATTCCGCACACAACTCATAGACACGCTCGGCATGTGCATGCCCTGTAAAATTGATCAAACCCACACCGGACTTCAATGCCCACTCCGCAAGTTCCACATCGTAGGTCTCAAGGGACACCACTCCGTCGTCGGCATGCACGGTTTCAACGATGGGTTCCAACTGGCGCCATTGATCCTTGGGTGAAACAACCGTGGCGTGCGCGAGAGTGGATTCCGCTCCGATATCGATGAGGTCGGCACCTTGAGCCATCAGGGATCGGGTGCGCCGAACGGCTTGATCAGTATTTAAGCAGACACTCTCTCGATACCATGAATCGGCGGATAGATTGACCACTCCCATGATGGCTGGTGTACGTGGAAAGTGGGGAAGATTTTTTCCGAGCTGGAACTCCGTCACCTCAGCATCCAGGGCATCGCGATGCCGATGAACAAGCTCAGCTAAATGTTCGAGTGTCAACATGGTTTTGTCATAAGATGAATCCTTGGAAACCACACTTCACCAATCTACCGATGCAGACATTTTGGTGCCGAATTTGTTGTGGTAAAAGACCTGTTTGTGCGCGCGGCCATATTCGTGAACCAGCTTGGTGATCTTGACATCGAAGCAGCAGTATTCGGCGATTTTGAGGAATTCTTTTTGTTTGAACCATTCGATGGCCTGTAAACCTTCGGCGGTTTTTTCACTGCCGAGTGTGGCGGTTGCCACGGCGTCCAGTGAGATGCGATGGTTGAGCACCTTCTGAAGATCGATCATCAAATCCAGGCTGGGTGCCTGGGATAAATCCAGAATGGTATAACCATGTAAAACCTCGTAATCAAATCGCAAATGATTGAATCCGATCACCAAATCAGCCTTCATGATTTCATCGATCAATTCGTTGACACGGCTTTCCTCATAGATTTCATAAGTTCCGCGTGTGGTGCTGTAAGTCACGCCCACGCTCATGCGCATGTCGCGTATTTTGTCCCACCCACCGACCTCGGCGGCGGACTTTTGCGTTTCCAGATCAAAGTAAATAATGTTTTTTTCTGACATGCTGTTCGGGAAAATTAACTTGCTGATCCCATGGAGGTGCGTCAGGTTATGCCCGATGTTCCTGAAGCCTGTTCGGCTCAAACCTGGCGTGAAGGCTTCACAAAGGATCTACTATTCAGGACAACGTTAACAAACAGAGGATTCATCGAACAACCATGAAAAAAATTGTATTCGCATTAGTACTGTCACTTGTCACCCTGACCGGCTTGGGTCAAGGTGCTCTCCCGAAATCCAAAGCCCCCGAGGGTGCTCGTTCTTACATCATCAGTCCGGCTGACGGTGAAGTGGTCGGCACCAAGGTCAAAGTTCAATTTGGTCTTTCCGGTATGGGAATCGCTCCTGCAGGGGTCAAACTGGAAAACACGGGCCATCATCACTTGCTGATCGATGTGGAAGAGAAGGTTAACTTTGACATTCCATTGCCTGCAACCGAGAAAATCGTTCACTTTGGCAAAGGGCAAACAGAAACCGTCCTGACGCTTAAACCCGGCACACATACACTGCAACTGGTCCTGGGTGATTATCTACATATCCCACATGACAAACCGGTGGTTTCCAAGAAAATCACCATTTATGTAACTGAGTAACACTCAGCCTCTATTTGAAAGAATCATGGAAGGACGTCTTCACAAGGCGTCCTTTTTCTTTTACCATCGCCCCATGAATATGGATTTGGGAGAAATCAGGAACATGGCGGGCGAGCTTCTTGATCACACACTTCACCCTGGTTCGGATACCAACCGGCAGGTGGTGATCATTGGGCACGGAGTCACAGGCAACAAGGATCGCCCGCTCATTGTAGCGCTGGCTGAGAATTTATCGGCCCATGGCATCCACGCACTACGGTTTTCATTTTCAGGTAACGGCAATTCGGAGGGACGGTTTGAGGAATCCTGTATCTCCAAGGAAGTGGAAGACCTGTCCTGTGTTCTGGATGCATTGAACAATTGTGAAATTGCATATGCGGGACACAGCATGGGGGCGGCCGTCGGGGTATTGAGAGCTTCCATGGACAACCGCATTCAAAAACTGATTTCCCTCGCCGGGATGGTGCACACCAAGGCGTTTGCAGAGCGTGAGTTTGGAGGGGAAACTCCCGGCGCGGGACTCATGTGGGAGAAACCGGAATGCCCCCTTTCGTCTGCCTATATGAATGACATGGCGACTATTTCTTCAGTTCAGCATTTGGCCTCTTCCATTCACGTCCCATGGCTCCTGGTTCACGGCACGGAAGATGATGTGGTTCCACTGCAAGATTCCTTGGACGTTCAATCCAACCAACCATCAGCCGAATTGTTCCGGATAGAAGGTGCGGACCATATTTTTGAAGGAGAGCCCACCCGGCTTATGGTCGATAAAGTAACGCAATGGCTGAAAGCCTGATCTCTTCGACGTCACCAACAGAGTCTCAGTAAGGCTGGAAATCGGCATGGCTTAAAGTGCGCGCCGCCATGGATTCCCTCAACCAGGGGACCGGGCTTCCTGGAATATGCACACGAGGCTGCACGCTGGAAGAAGTCTGAACGGACTGGAATGCTTGTTCCAGGGTAATCCCGAGGGATGAAGCGTCCTCATCGGAGGACATGCTTCCCATGAGTCCTAAAGAACCCATCTGCAGGCCAGCATTGCCAAAGACTTTCGCTGGAGCCTCTGCTTCAAAATGTTCGCCATAGTGCCACCCCAACCACATGAGAGCCATCACCACTCCACCATAAGCGGTGGTCAGAATAGGGTTCAAATCCAAAGCATGCATCCACCGCCGATACCAGGGTTCGCGAGCTCGCATTTGTTCGGCCTCGAGCCGTGAAATGATTTTTGAGGTCAGAAGCTCGGCATGCCCCGGAGGCGGGCATTCGTATCGTTTGAGGGCAATCAGTTTTTCGATTCTTGAAGATGCTGGTTGCTGAGAATCATTCATGGTTTGGGATTTTTAATTCAAATATTCAGACAGATAAGCTTGCAGTTGCTGTCTGGCATAAAAAAGACGAGAACGGACTGTTCCGGTGTTGCAGTCCATTATTTTGCCGATTTCTTCGTGGGACATCCCCTGAATGTCGTGCAATGTCACCGTCAATCTATGAGTCTCAGACAGCTTCATCAGCGCTTCGTTCAGCTTTTCCTGCAGTTCATTGAGGCGAATGTCCCGCCGGGGCGTTTTGTCGGAAATGAACATGAGGAGGTCGGCATCTTTTTCCACCTGCATATCCATATCATTCAAACTCATGTGAAAGGAGCGACGATTCCTTTGCTTTAGAAAATTGATCGTCCGGTTCACCGCAATACGATATACCCAGGTGTAGAATGAGGAGTCGCCTTTGAACCGCTTCAGGGCTTTGAATGCCTTGATGAAACTTTCCTGGGTCAGATCGTCGGCATCCTCATGATTGGAGGTCATGTGATAGACGGTGGCATAAACTCGCTGCTGGTAGCGGCGTACCAGTTCGTCGAATGCACGCAAATCCCCTTCCTGAGAAGAGCGCACCAGTACAGCGTCTTCCAACTCCGACAAAGAATCGGGAACAGCAGGCTGCTGATCGCGGACCGTTGGCTTCTCCGCGCAGTGTTGTTTGGTTAAAGTTTTCAGAAAGCAACCCTTTTACTTGTAACTCAATTTGGCAATCTGGTGCGAAAGGTAGGCCAACAACTGCTTCAAAGCTTGGGAGCGACCGTCCCCTTCCACTGCACTCAAAGATGCATTTGCCTGCCTTACATAATCCTGCATCACTTCATTACTGTCTTCCAAGGTCTGGAACTGTTTCAGCAATTCCATCAACCATGGCATTTGACCACCATTCCACTGAAAAAGTTTAGATTTAATTTCATTTTTTTCAGCAGCAGGCGCTTTTTCGAGCAATTGAAGAACCGGAAGTGTCAATTTGCCGGTGGCAAGATCGGTTCCAAGAGACTTTCCTACCTGGGATTCATCCCCGAAAATATCCAGACAATCATCATAAATCTGATACGCTATCCCCAAGGAAAATCCATACTCCCTGAGCCCGTCCAAACCTTCCTCGTTGAGCCCTGAAATCAGCCCCCCCAGCTCACAACTCAGGGCGAAAAGTTCCGCGGTTTTGAGTTTCAAGGTGTGCAGATACTGTTCGCGATCCAGCAAGTTTTTCCTAAATCTCAGGGTCTGTATGATTTCCCCGGTGCAAACATTGCGGGTCGCACGAGCCACCAAACGACAGACCTGGGTTGTTGGAAAATCTGAAGCCAGTTCCAGTGCACGAGCAAAGAGACAATCCCCCAACAGAACTGAAACCTCATTTCCGGAGCGGGCGCACAAAGTGGGACGACGTCTGCGAACCGATGCTTCATCCATGATATCGTCGTGGACGAGAGTTGCCAAATGCACCATCTCCACTATGACCGCCGCCTTGACCAATGATGCATCAAACCCCCCCGCAGCATTTCCGGCACATCCAACCAGAGAAGGCCGTAATTGTTTGCCTTGGTTGGAAAGCGCGTATTCGGCATAGGAAGCAATCTCGGGTTCAAATGCCGCCACCTGTTCGCGAAGCTGGTCGCTGACGGCAAGCAAAAAGGGTTCCATAGGCCTCAGGAATGACTGCCAATCGGCTCCCGAGGCTTTCAAAATGGTCGCATCTTTTTCAGCGGCAACCGGATTGACTCCTAACACTATCATTATGGCATCACTCTAAGCCCTGGTAGAAACCAAGTCAAACCGTTAAGGATGAAATACAGATTGTTGGTCCAACTTATTTGCTTGAGAAGGCTCTCTGGATTGTTGACACAAATGGCACAGAAACAATGGAGAACACATGCACGCAGCGTCATTTGGCAACCGCTCCCTTCAGGGCCTCTCTCAGCTGTTCAATCCGGACCGGTTTCAGCAGAAAATCATTCATCCCCACTTCTGCAGCTTTGGCCTTTTCATGTGATGATGCACCCGCGGTCAATGCAATCACATAAGGACGCTTCTCTCCGCTGCGATGCCGATCCATTAAATGACGGGTCGTTTCAAAACCGTCCATCCCTGGCATGTGAAGATCCATCAAAACGGCGTCAAAGCGTTGTTTTTCATATACTTCAAGCGCTTCATTCCCATCATGGACCACCTGACATTCGCATCCCAATTTGGCAAGGTACAGCCGGGCCAGTTTACAGTTGATAGGGTGATCTTCCGCGACAAGTATGTTCAATCCAAGGAGCGATTCCTGCTCCTGGCTCGATGCCGCGATCTTCGAAGGTCTGGTTTCCTGGCGGGTGGAAGCTACCAGTTTTATTGCCTGCTGTAGAAGTTGTTCGAAGAAGAATGGTTTGGCAAGACTTTGAGTGGTCGAAGACAGCCGTTTACCAGGATGCACGTACGTGCCAATCAATGGCAGTTCCCCGTTCCCATAATGCTTCTCGCATTCGGAAAGAAAGGCCTGCCAGCTTTCTGTCTGCCCCATGACCTGCTGGTCCACTACCCACAAAACGGCTTCATCTTGATCATGAAAGACGTCACCAGGAATAGCATCAAGCGATTCAAAGCATCCGCCTCGCATTCCATAGGCATCCAGATAAGTCTTCATCCACTCTCTGGCAGGCTTGTATGGATTGACGTAATAAATCCTGCTCCTGAAGGCCTGAAGGTAGTCTGACGTGGAAACCACCTCAGTGACATCCTCTGGTGCAGCGGAATGCAATGGCAGCATTACCGTAAAAGTAGAACCTACACCCAATGTGCTTTGAACCTGAATCTCCCCTCCCATGGCCCCGACCAGACGCTTGCAGATGGCCAAACCGAGCCCGGTACCCGAATAACGCCGGCTCGCCGAGTAATCTGCCTGATAAAATGCTTCAAACAATTTTTCCTGCTGCTCCTCGGTGATGCCTATCCCCGTATCTTTGATGACGATCTCCACTCCGGCGGATTCCTGGCCATTCACTTTCCTGGGGTTTATCTCGATGGATACATGGCCGGCATCGGTGAATTTGACAGCATTGCTGACAAAATTGGTAAGTATCTGGCGAATCTTCCCTGTGTCACCCACATAGTATGGAGATAATCTGGGGTGCAATATTGGGAGCAAGTGAATGCCCTGATGATTGCATTGATTCCTCATCAGGTCCACCACCTGGTCCAGGCAGTCACGAAACTGAAACGGCTGGCAAATAATCTCTATTTTTCCAGCCTCGATTCTGGAGTAGTTCAAGATGTCTCCAATAATCAACAACAAACTCTGCCCACAATCATTGATGGCGGCGACACTATGTCGCTGGGTTGGGGACAAGGACTCTTCCTCCAACATGGAGGACATGCCAATGATGGCACTCAATGGAGTACGCAGCTCATGACTCATGACACCAAGAAAATCGTTCTTGGCGGCGTTAGCCTGTTCCGCCTGTTCTTTGAGTACCTGGGCCTGTTCAAGAGCCGAACTCAATTGCCGGTTCAATTGCTCCGCTCGATCGCGTTCACGGATGATTTCCGCCTCATTTTTTCTTTGTTCCCGCAAATCGCGAATATAGACCGCAAGCAAATGCTCCTCTTCGTTCTGAATGGGCACAGCCGTTAACTCTACCGGCACCTTCCCCTGCAAATCGTGGTCCAACATACAGTTCCACCTTACATACTGATTGGAACCTACGATGATTTCATCTCGGATGCGTTCGAGTGTGAAGGCCGGTTGATCCCTTGTTTCCGGGGCAAAATGGTGACGGAAAAGATTCGGGGGATGCTCGCGGCCTTCGACAAACAGCATGCTGGCGGCCGGATTTGCAAATCGAATTTCTCCATTCAAATCAGTGATCAAAATGGAATCCATCGATGCTTTCACGATGGCTTCGGTCTGGTTTTGAATGGATGTAATCGTATTCAAGGCCACTTCCAATCGCCCCTGCAAACGTTTCATGCCTACTACAAATGCGGACAATCCCACAAAAACATTGGATACCATCCCAAGGTAAAACAACAGCATGGACAACTTTTGATCCACACCGCCGAACTGCGATCCCGCGTTGAACAGCAACTGCGAAAGTAAAATGCATCCGAAGAGCAGTTGATAAGACTTCCAGGATATCCAGCGACTCCAGTACAGGGCCCAGGCAGGAGCCAGATTGAACATCAAGGGAATGAGAATGGCAATCTGGGCAACAAGAATCTCAGGTGCATCCAGAATGGCCGGAACAATAACGGCGAGGCAATATCCGACAAAAACAGCAGGAATCCACCACTTATGGGATTTGGGGGTGTCCAGACTGAGCACTGCCGACCAAAACATCAGCCCCTTGAGCGTGTAGAATTCAAACAATAAAGTGAAGGTCAAAGGACGCCATGCCTCATTTTCAACAAAAAACAAAGTAACCGTTGCCAGACATTCAAAAACAAAAGCCCATCCGCAACGCTTGTAAAAGCGCTCGCGCAGTTGCCCGTGGAAGACCATGAATCCCCAGACGAGGACCAGATCAAGAAGCAAAATAAAACCTACAGCAAGATAGGACATTAGTGTTTCATGCAGTCGCCGGCACCTGCCATTCCCACCCCTGAGAACCGCACCGAGCATGTGTCTGACTTCACAACGATTGAAACAAGGAGTTCAGCCATACGACGAGAGTCAAAGTAAGGTGAGACCAGTATGGACAATCATGCCCATCGGATCAAGAAATCTTAGAAGGGGGCCTGGGCCGCCTGCTTCTTTCAACCAGCTTTTCCAGCTGCTCGAATTGAATGGGTTTTGTCAGAAACTCGGTCAACCCGCTTGCTTTGGCCAACTCACGATCCTGCTGGGAAGCAGCTGCGGTAAGGGCCACCAACAAAGGCCGATCCGCGTCGCCCCACCTCTGCCTGATCGTTCGGGCTGTCTCAAAACCGTCCATAACCGGCATGTGCAGATCCATGAGAACGATGTCGAATGATTGTGTTTCCATGCAGCCAAGAGCTTCTTCCCCATGATTCGCAGTTACAACTCGACAATTGAGCTTTTCCAACAAAATAACGGCCAACTTTCGGTTGATGGGATGATCCTCAACCACCAGAACCGAACATGCACCCTGATGGACTTGGGTCGAAACCAAATCCGCAGCCGATGAAGTTTTGGAAGACAGGACATTCGACTGACTCGCAGTTTTCTGAAGTATCCGGTCAATTTTAATGATCATCCGATTCGGGGTGGTGGGACGTCGAAGGATTCCATCCACCCTGGCTTGTGATTGAAACCGGTGGCTGCTGCGAACCACCAGTTTGCAGTTTTTTTGAGCAGAGGCGATACATTTACCGAGAAGCTCCAGTGGACGATCCATAGGACAACCCGCCAACGAATCTTCATCAAGAATAATCATGCTGGGCCAATCCTGATCATCCAAATGAGTAAAAGCATCGATCGCATCCTGGGCAGAAAGAAAGCTCCTGGATTGCATCTGGGCCTCTTTAAAAGACTTCTCCACCCAATCACCAAAAGCATCATGCTGATGAATCACCCATATGTGGATACCTTTCAACCGTGAAAAGGCGTCCAAATGAGTGGCACGCTCTCCTTCGGAAGGCCGTTTCAAAGGCCAGTGAATCGTAAAGGTCGTGCCCTCCCCATGTTCACTTTCACAGGTGACGTCCCCCCCCATGGCAAGCATCAACCGTTTTGAAATAGCAAGTCCCAACCCCGCTCCGCCGAATTCGCGAGTAGAAGAAGTATCCGCCTGAAAGAAAGGTGTGAACAACCGCCCCATGTCTTCAGCAGCAATGCCTGGGCCGGTGTCTTTCACTTGGCATTGCAATCGCTTGCCGGTTTGAACATTGGGGCCTGAAACAACTTTCAAGGACACCGACACATGTCCTTTGTCAGTGAATTTGATCGCATTGTTGAGGAGGCTGATGATTACTTGCCGCAGTTTCCCCTCATCTCCCACGACCATATTCGGAACGTTTGAATGCATGGAAACCAGCAACTCAATCCCTTTGCGATTGGACTGTCCCCCCAAGAGCTCCAGGACGTGGTCCATGAACCTGATTACAGAGAAAGGATTCTCCTCCACAGGAATCTGTCCCGACTCGTACCTGGAAAAATCAAGAATTTGCTCCACCAGTAACAACAAATCTTTACCACTATCCTCGATGGCCCAGGCGAATTCCTGTTGTTCATCATTCAGTGGACTGGATTTGAGCACGGAGGCCATTCCGATGATACCGCTGATGGGAGTCCTTAATTCATGGCTCATGATTCCCAGGAACTCATCCTTGGCTCGTCCCGCAATTTTAGCTCTATCCAATGCGGATATCAGCTGGAGATTCAGGTCATCGGAATCAGATTTGGCTTGAAGCAACCTGGATTCATACTCTTCCCTGGCTCTTCCCAATGCCACCATGAATCCGACGGCCCCCAGTGAAAGATTTGCCATGCAGTACAGGCAAAAGAAGACCCCGCCCCATTCCTCATTATAAATAACGAAAGTAATGGTAAAAAGAAACGCCACTTTGGAAAAAAGCATGAAGCCAAACATGAACATCGGACTGACTGCATGGATCTTCGGACGTCTCCTAAAACATTCAACCGCTGGTATATGCACCACCAGAAACCAGGCACTGGTCGAGTAAAACAGAAAATTGTTATCAGACGGAATCAACCAATTGCATCCAAGACTGAATACAAAATAAGCGATGGCCAATTTCAATGCCCACCCTCGAACCGGAGGATCTCCATGAATGGCACGAAAAGTATTCCAGTAAAAGGGGCCTTTGAAGATGTTCAGTATACCCAGTGAAATGTAGAGGACGGGCCATTTCGTTGCCAGGAAGAGGATTACCAAGAATGAAAGCGTTTCCGCCAGAAAAACGTGTCACATCTCACGAGCAAAGGCGTCCTGATATCGCTGATGGAGTTTACGAAAACTTCCCGCCAGGAAAGCGCTCGCAACAAGGAAAAAGATGATGATCAATGCGCCCAAACTAACTCCTAAGTTGGTTTTTGTCGGGTTTCATTCGGTTCTGGTTTAACTCAGAATCGTCGTTAAGCGGACCAGAACGACACTTCATGCCCTAAATACCTTTTGGAATCAACGTTTTTCAAGAAGGAGGAACTGTATCGGCACGTCCAAAGCCGATGCACAATAGGTTTGAATTGGAGAACCATTCATGCTGCCATATCTTCATGCATCGCTCACTACATAGCATCATGCTGATCGTCGCTTTCGCATTCAGCCTTTCCGCTCAACAAAACTGGCCAGCTTTCAGAGGCGCCGATTCGCGTGGCATCGGAACCGATGAAACACTTCCCATGCGATGGAGCGAAACGGAAAACGTGGCCTGGAGCCGCTCCATTCCGGGCAGAGGATGGGCATCGCCCATCGTCTGGGACAAGCTTGTGTTCATGGTCACCGTCATGAGTGAAGGCGAAGTGGAAGAACCCAAAAAAGGACTCTATTTCGGCGGAGAAAGACCGCAGCCATCCAAAGAGAATCAACGCTGGAATGTCATGGCCATCGACACCGACACCGGAAAAACGGCATGGGAAACCACACTGCACCAGGCTCCGCCCAATTCCAGCATTCATGTCAAAAACACCTACGCTTCGGAAACACCCACAACCGACGGTGAACACGTCTATGTCTATTTCGGCTACATGGGGCTCTATTGTCTGGATATGAAGGGAACGGTAGTCTGGAAGCACGAATGGGATCCCCGAAAAACGCGCTATGGCTGGGGCACCTCAAGTTCGCCTATTCTCCATGAAGGCACCGTGATCATCGTGAACGACAACATGGAAGACTCCTGGATGGCGGCCTACGACAAAAAAACTGGAAAAGAGTTATGGAAGATTGCACGCAACGAACCCTCGAACTTTTCAACACCCTATGTCTGGCATAACAGCCAGCGCACGGAGATCATCACAACCGGCGTGAACAAAACCCGCTCCTACGATTTGAGTGGAAAAGAATTGTGGACCTTAAAAGGGATGTCCACCATCTGCATTCCCACCCCTTTTGCGGATGGCGACCGGCTGTTTCTGGCGGCCGGTTATGTCGGAGACAAGGAACACCCCAACAAACCGGTGTATGTGGTCACACCGGGAGCTTCAGGGGATATTTCACTCGAAGAGGGTTTGTTTTCAAACGCCCATATTGCCTGGATGCAACCTGAATCCTCCCCCTACAACCCATCACCCATCCTTTATCAAAACCGCTTTTTTGTGTTGTGGGATTTTGGTTTTTTCAGTTGTCGCAACGCGACAACCGGAGCGGAGATATACGAAAAACAACGATTCAACCCAAGAGGCCGCACCGGCTTCACCGCCTCACCCTGGGCGTACCGGGACCATATTTTCTGTCTGAGCGAAGATGGGGACACTTATGTGATCAAGGCGGGCGATCAATTTGAAATATCGCACACCAATTCTCTCAACGAAATGTGCATGGCAACACCCGCCATGGCTCATGGCAGACTTTATATCCGAACGCTCAACAAGCTTTATTGCATCCAAGAATCTCCGAATAAACTCTGAACGAATGATCAACGAAGGGAAGCCTGTTGCGGAGCTGCTTTAAAGGCATAGACCAACCCCAAATCGGTACTGACGTAGAAGTGTGCCTGAATGGAGGCAAGCCCCAGCGCTCTGCCCTGCACAGCTCCGTTCCACAACAACTTGCCGGACTGGGCATCGAACGCCCCAACGCGGTTGCGGCCACCTGTGAACAAAACATCGCCGGAAAGAACCAGGCTAAAAGGATAATCACAGGGCTGCTTCCACAACAGACATTCCTTCATCTCTTCGGTAATCCCGTCAAGATCCTTCGCCAATGAAACGAGGTCCTTGCGGATGGATTCCATATCGCTCTGATGATCGGTATCTTTGTCCGCCTGCAGTTTTTTAAGTCGATCATTGAGCTGGTTGCGGAACTGGTATAAATCACGACGCTTGGTAGCCAGCTCCATGTAACGATGACGATCGATAGCCTGCAAATCGGTGTCGGAATGCAAATAGGAACGACCGCGATAGACAATCATGTGATTCCCCTGAAAGGTCGCCAGTTGGTCCTTGGACCCATCCTCCACCATGCGCAGTTCCCCGGTCTTTCCCGGACCGAACACCAGCGCATCATCCGTCAACAGGGCATAACTTCCTCCCTGCCCCTCCAGTACGCGTTCGCGCTTGCCGTTGGCAATATCCAGAACCACCGGATTGTTCCTGCCGGTAGGCACATACAAGCGGGTGGATGAAGACACCAGGTACCCCTGAGCTGGCAAATCGGTTTGTTCCGTTTTCCACAATACATTCCCTGTCTCAATATCAATGGAACAAACAAACACCCCCTCCGAAGGAAACATGCCCACACCGGCAAAAGCGACACCATCCTGAATGACCACCCCTGTTCGGGCCGGCCAGGCGGAAATCAAACGCCCATTGCCCGGTATCCGGTAATCACGCGGCCCCGGCCGGACTTTCCACACCAGCTCGCCATCGGATGCTCGCAGTTTGTAAATAAACCCGTCATCCGATCCGGCATACAGAAACCCCTCATGCAAAGTCGGAGCCAAACGAACCGGCCCTTCAGTATAGAAAACCCATCGCACCTTGCCGTCGTCTGCATTCAGACAAAACACTTTGTCCTCGGAGGAAGACCCGAAATAAACTGCATCCCCCGCTCCGACCAGATGGAAGGCATGATCAAAATCCTGACGATTCTTCAGGTCATACACCTTGTTCCAGCCATCCCATTTCGCCTCCCCCTGCCAGGCTGGGCGGGGCGCTTGTTTGGGCTTGAACACCCATGCAAGCTCCAAGGGAGGCTGAAGGGTATGTTCCTGAATGCCGCTCCGTGCATTGTCCCCCCGGTAGGTTGGCCAATCCCCGGTGGCGGCCGACGCTGTCAGGAGGCTGCCGGACAAAAGGGTACAAAACAAAGCCAAGGAAGTATCTCGAAATATCGAATGAATGTTCATCGTGAATAAGGAGCCCGGTTCATCCGGTCATTTATTTTTAAGTTATGAGTTTGGAGCAGCATCAGGTGAAACATCGGAATTGGAAAGTAATTTTCCGTTTTTAAGCGTGATGGTACGGCTGGCAAACGCCGCCGCCGCGTCACCATGGGTGACAAAGACCACGGTGCCCCCCTGCTCCTGGAATTGCTTTAAATGACGACACACCTCGACGGCGTTCTCTGGATCCAGGTTGCCGGTCGGTTCATCCGCCAGGATCAGATCCGGATTCGGCATCATTGCCCGGGCCAATGCCGCCCGCTGTTTTTCACCCGCGCTGAGCTGATGTGGAAAATGTTCCAGGCGATCCCCCAGACCCAATTCGCCCAGCAGGGTTTTGGCACGTTGCATGGATTCCAGATCCGAAGGCTTTTCCACCGCGGTGAGCGCGTTGTCCACCACACTCAGATACGGGATGAGGTGAAACATTTGAAAAACAAAACCGATCGATCGGGCTCTGATCCGGGCACGTTCGGTTTGCGGCAGATCATAAAGGTGTTTCCCATCAAACACCACCTTCCCCCCGGTAGGATGCAACATGGCGCCCAAGGTCAGCAGCAAGGTGGTCTTGCCACTGCCACTGTGTCCCCTGATGACCAAAAATTCACCGCGATCCACCTTGAGATCGACCTGATCCAAACTGCGAACCGTTCCCTTCGAAGAACGATAAT
>JAQCFT010000469.1 GCA_027619545.1 Verrucomicrobiota bacterium
ATTTTCCGATGAGATGAGGCTCTTCGCGGTCAGAATCAACGCGGAACCATCATCGATCAACTGTGTCGGATGCGCTGCCGAAACTCCGGCCCACGCGCTGATCACGGAGATCACCACCAGAATCCCGATCAAAATGATGAAGATGAACACCGGATCCGGAAGCCGATTACCGGTGCGTTCCACCATTCCCAGAAATCCCTTATTGATCGAAGTTGTTACTTTATTTTTCATGGGTTCAGATGCATCCAAACAACTCACTCGCCATTCATCCGCATGGCATCGTCCAGTGTGTTGTGTTCCTCATTCTATGGAGCGATACCTTCATTTATTCATCCTGGATGTCCGCAAATCTTAACAATCAATGACTCAAACCCGTTGGCGCGATCGTATTTGGCCTCATGCTCGACATGTTGACGTGCATCGATGATCTCAATGCGCTCGACTCGGTTCACCAGGATTTCCAAAAGAGTCCGCATAATCAGTCGCGCATGGGGGGCTCCCAGGCATAGATGGGTCCCGAATCCGAATGACACATGGGGATTGGGTTTTCGATCGAGTTGAATTTCCTCGGGATTTTCAAATACAGTTTCATCAAAATTAGCCGATGCCCAACCGAGCGAAACCCTGCCGTTCGCTTTGACGGATGTCCCATGCACCTGGGTTTCGACCGGGCAAACACGACCAATATGCGTCAAGGGCATGAAAACCCTGAAGAATTCTTCGCATGCAAGCACGATGCGCTTGGGGTTTTCACGCAAGTATTCCAGTGCTGTTGGATGCTGTCCCAAATAGGCAATGATCGAGGAGATACTGTGAATAATGGTGTCTCGCCCTCCTGCAAACGTGAGGTTCCCAAACCCCATCATTTCATCGCGAGTGAGTTTACGACCTTGGTATTCAGCTTTGGTCAATGCACTGAAAAAATCATCCCCCGGATCCGCAAGAGCCTGGTCAAGTTTGGCATCCAGATAATCATCCAGGACAGTGCCTTTTTTGAATGCGCCGCCTGTCACTTTGAACACATGAATCCCCCAGCTGATATACGTCTCTGCCTCGCTTTCCGGGACGTTCAAAAGATAAGTCAAGGCGTGGGATTGAATCGGCAGGGCAAACTCATTTACAATTTCCACCTGATCACGATTCAGAAAATCAGTGGTCAAACGCTCGATGAAGGAATGGACCTTTTGAATGACCTCCGGCGATTTGGAGCGTTCAAAGAAGGGTTCGACAATTTTTCGATATTCCGTGTGCTCGGGTGGATTGGTTTCGATTGGCAACTGGCGCACCGACCGGACGGCTTCCTCGGAAGGAATCGGGACGCGAAACGGGGCATCGGAGCTGTATGTCTTCCAATCCTTGGACGCGGCGCGCACATCCGCATGACGCAAGATCATCGGCACATCCTCCCCTTGGAACGGGCACTTGAGCACACCGTCTGTTTTTCTGGCATCGGCAAATGGATCCATTTGATTGGGTACGTCAGTCATGCTGCTTGGGAAATAATGTTAGCTCTATAATATGCGCCCAGCGTATCGCTCCCCCCCAAAAAAGGCAACGCGCTTTATTTGAAGAAGAACCAACATTGGATGAACAACCCTGCCTTGCCCCCGCTTCCATTCTTGTGACAAATAAACGACTGCCAAGCAGCAATGGAAACGTAACAGGCCACAATGCGCCACACAGTCCGCGTCGCTACCGCTTGTGATCGGATCAAGGGAATCAGGTCCCCCCTGAGGTAAACCGTGTCGTCCCCGGCACCCAACCCCTGTGGTCCCCATCCACTGCATTTCACCTTTCAAAGGAAAACCCTACCGTATATAACCGGGCCATGTCCAAAACCATTACAACAACCTTGCTGGTTGCTTTTTGCTTGATCCAGGCTCTGTGTCCCACGGTTCAATCGGAACAACCCAATATCGTCTTTGTCCTCACCGATGATCTGGGCGGCAGGGATCTGCCGGCCTATGGCAATCGATTCAATGAAGCACCCCATATCGATCGTTTGGCTCAGAATGGCATGCTATTCCACAACGCCTACGCCGCGCCTGTCTGTTCTGCGACACGCGCAAGCATTCAGTCAGGACAATACCCGGCACGTGTGGGGATTTTTGATTTCATTCCCGGGCATTGGCGTCCATATGAAGAAGTGATCGTACCGACACATCGGGTGCAGCATTTGCCGAAACACATCACCTCTTTGGGAAATGTCATGCAATCGGCAGGCTACAAGACGGGATATTTCGGAAAATGGCACCTGGGAAGCAGCGATGAACTGTTACCCAACGCCCGGGGCTACGATGAGGCGCACATGTACGCAGGGGGAGGATTCTACACTCCGAAGTTCAGACCCGCTTATGAAACACAAGAAGGCGAACGACTGAGCGAAACCCTGACACGCATGGGGGTCGATTTTATCAAGAAACATCGCGATGAACCCTTTTTCCTGTTTGTTTCTCATTATGATGTGCATGTGCAGCTGGATGCCGACCGCGATCTCATCAACAAGTATCTGAAGAAGAAACCGGATCCGGACTACAGCTGCAATGCGGTCTACGCCGCCATGATTGAACATGTGGACCGAAGTGTCGGACGGCTCATGCAGGAACTCGACTCACAAGGACTCACCGAGAACACGATCTTTATCTTTGGCTCAGACAATGGAGGTGTCGACAACCGCTTCGACAACATTCCATTGCTGGGTGGTGACAGCCGGAATGTTTACCCGGAAGAACATCCGCTGCGTTACATTGCCACATCGAATGCGCCTTTGCGCGCGGGTAAAGGCACGCTTTATGAAGGTGGCATTCGGGTTCCATTGATTATAAGATGGCCTGGGAAAGTCGATGAGGGATCCACCTCCGATGCACTGGTCTCCAGTGTCGATTTTTATCCCACCTTCCTAAATTTGGTGAACGCAAACAAACCAGATCAACAGATATTGGACGGCACCTCCATGCTCCCAGCCTTGACCCAACACACATCCGACCCCGAACGCGAAATATTCACGCACTACCCCGTTTACCATCACGAACAACCCATGTCGGCGCTGCGAAAAGGAGATTGGAAAATCGTTGAGAATCTGGTGGAGGGGGA
>JAQCFT010000059.1 GCA_027619545.1 Verrucomicrobiota bacterium
ACGCTCTTGATTCTTTGGGCAATACCACCGCCGCCACAGGGAAAGGTTACGCCATCGGATCCGCGGCTTTGACCGCTCTGGCACTGCTGGCATCCTATCTGGAACAAGTCAAAGTGGGATTGATTCGCACCGGTCGAGACACACTGGAACTTGCGTCGGGAACAACTGTTCAGGTCAAGGATATGGATTTGGCCACTTTGATTGATTATTTTGAACTGACGATTATGAACCCACGATTGCTGGTGGGGATTTTTCTGGGGGCGGTGATTTCGTTTCTATTCTGCGGTTTGACGATGAATGCCGTGGGGCGCGCCGCATATAAAATGGTGGCCGAAGTAAGGCGTCAGTTCAAAGAGATCAAAGGAATTCTCGAAGGCAAGGCCGAGCCTGATTATGAACGATGTGTTGAGATATCCACAAGGGCAGCACAGTTGGAAATGGTGGTTCCTTCCTTTATTGCCATTCTTGCGCCCGTATTGGTCGGCATACTGATGGGAGTGCCGGGGGTGATGGGATTGCTTGTTGGCGGGGTTTCGACGGGGTTTGTGCTGGCCATCTTCATGGCGAATGCAGGTGGGGCCTGGGACAACGCCAAAAAGTATATAGAAGAAGGCCATTTGGGAGGCAAGGGAAGCGAAGCTCATAAAGCCACGGTGATTGGTGATACCGTGGGGGATCCTTTCAAAGACACTTCCGGCCCCAGTTTGAATATTTTAATAAAACTCATGAGTATGGTGGCTATTGTGATGGCGGCTCTCGCGGCGACTTTTAGCATTTTTTGAGATTTATAAAAAAACTAAAACCTCCAGGTAGCAAGTGAAATGAGTTAAAATGATCATTTGTTTGGAATTATATTAATTGGTGATGGATGTGGCGAAAGAGTGTCTTGATTGACTCATTTTTGATGCTTGTAACTGTTTTCAGTTTGCTTATGAATAGCTCCTGAAAATGGTTGATCAACATCATTCAAGGAATAATAAAGCTTCAAATGATAGGCTCAGACCGCAATGGTTCTGGGTCGTGTCAGTCTCTCTTGTTCTGATCGGATTATGGGGTTTTCCCCCTGTCTGGTACACCCGGTCTGCAAAGCTGGGTGAACAGTATTGGTTTTCTCCAAGTCAGGAAGTGGAGGGATACAGATTTGTGGATCAGCCCATTGGTGAGGCTTTGGAACGTCAGCTGGTGGCCGATGAGACGTTTAATGGAGTGTTTACGGATGATGCCTGGCAGCCAGTGCTGGCTTTCATGGCCAAGCGGTATAGCGAATCCATGAATGAGATTGGTTTGTTTGTGCACACGCCGGATCGTTGCTGGACCGAGGGCGGGTGGAAAATTCAACCCATAGAGCCCGATTATGTGGAGATGGAGCTGGCGGGGCAACCCCTGGGCTTTGAACGTCGCCTGTTCGTCAACGGAAACCGATATGAGCTGGTATACTTTCTTGGTTTGGTTGGCGGGCAAACTCTGCCGTATCGTCTGGACCATAATCTGTCGGTTGCCATGAAATACCAGCTCAATCCCGATGTGGAGCATTCAAGTGGCACTTCCTATCGTTTGATCGACCAGAAGTTGTGGGGTCGTGTATTTGATGCATTCAAGAGTCGCCGCCCACTGCTCGGTCCGAAACAATTTGTGCGCGTTTCGACACAGATCGAACCCAGTTACCTGGAGGAAGGAGATCAAATCTTACAGAAGTTCCTTCAAAAATGGTTGATTCGAAAGGGTTACAAGGAAGAGCTGGCCGCGTGGAGCGCCCGGCGGGTCGATGCCACTTCATCGACGGAATCCTCAGTTGATTGAACCTTTCCCATGGCTCATATGGAACAGCAACATTCTATATCCGACAAAACGATACTATTGCATTTGCTTCCCAGCTTTATTGCTTTGGGGTGGTTGGGGACCAAGGCTTCGTGGTTTTGGAGTCATCAATCCGACTTGGAATTCGGTTGGGTGGTGGCTTTGTTGTGTGGCTTTATTTTTTGGGAATCCTGGCAGCGCAAACCTGCTATTCAACTCAGGCATTCCCGGGTTTCAGTTTCGGCGGGACTGCTCAGTGTGGGGCTCTTTTTTATTTTTCAGATCTACCAGGCCGCTTTTGGGCTCAAACCGGCTTCCATGGTGGGGCTTGCCCTGGCCGCCATGCTAATGGTGTTTGCCAATCTGCATGTCGTTTTTGGCTGGAAGGGCGTGGCTTGTTTTCTGTTCGCTTACGCTTTTATTCTTATCTCGCTTCCAATGCCCTCTGTTGTTCAGGGGATTTTGGTCAATGGTCTTCAGCATCAGGTGGCAGCGTTTACTGTCGAGTTGCTGACTCTCTTCGGCATCCCTGCCAATCTTGCCGGAAGCGTCATCCATTTAAGCACAGGACCGGTCGGGGTGGATGACGCCTGCAGCGGAATTCGCAGTTTGCAAAGTTCTGTTATGGCCACTTTGTTTATAGGTTTTATCAGCCTTCGAAGTTTATTATTAAGAGGCCTGCTCTTCGTGATGGGGGTGATGCTGGCGATTTTGGGAAACTTGGTGCGTGTTTTTTTTCTCAGTTACCAGGCGCATATGCATGGGGTTGAAGCGATAGAATTGAGCCATGATGCAGCGGGATGGTCGATTTTGATCTTCACGGTCGCGGGTGTGGTTCTATCCTCCTGGCTGTTGATAAAAGTTCAGATCCGATTGGACCGTCATGCCCATCAGACACGAGGACTTGTCTCCTGATGGGTGTTGTCTCGCGCTGAATGAGCGTATGGTGCCGATCCAATGTATAGGGCAGGCGTCTTTTGGGGAGCATGTAGCAGGGCTTGACTTGAGGGCGAATGTCTGGTTTCCTTCTCGGCCGTTCGGCATCCGCCAATTCAGGGAGCAAAAAAGCCATTGCGTCCACTCTGGCAAGAAAGTAAGGTCCACGGGCCTTGGTAAAGAGACTGAGATTTGCCTATGTTTCCAAAAGTTAAGAATTCTCTCTACAACTCGAAATTTGAACACGACGCCTGCGGTGTTGGATTTGTCGCCAACACTAATGGTAAGAAAGAGCGTCGCATTCTGGATTATGCTCTGGAGGCGCTTTGTAACTTGGCGCATCGGGGTGCTCTCGATGCTGATGCCAAGACCGGTGACGGCGCCGGTGTGTTGATTCAACTGCCACAACCTTTTTTCCAGGCGGAAGCCGCACGCATCAGCAATCAGGAGTCGGTTGAGGAAGAAATCGGCGTTGGTTTTGTTTTTCTGCCAGCAAAACGCAAGAAACTTGCCGCACTGGGCCAGGAGATTCTGGAAAAGGCGACCGAGGAGTTCGGAATGAAAGTCCTTGGCTGGCGCGATGTGCCCACTTGCTCCAAATGTCTTGGAGAAAAAGCGATCGCCACTCTGCCTTCCATGAAGCAGATTTTGGTGGCACGGGGCGAAGGTTGGGATAACGACACATTCGAACGTCATTTGTTTCTCGCCAGAAAGGTGGCGGGGCAACGCACCCGTGATGAGGGGATTGAGGATTTTTATGTGGCGTCCTATTCCTCTCAGACGATTGTTTATAAAGGACTTTTCAACGCGCCTCAATTGGCTCAGTTTTTCCGTGACCTGCAAAGTCCATTGTTTGAAACATCGCTTGCTGTGTTTCATCAACGATACAGCACCAACACTTTCCCGACCTGGCGTTTGGCGCATCCTTACCGAACCATGGCCCACAATGGCGAAATCAATACGCTTTTGGGGAATAAAAACTGGACGCGTGCGCGTGAACAGGAAATCACATCTCCTATCTGGGGCGACAATATTGAACATCTCCGCCAGATCATCCAGCCGGAAAGTTCCGATTCCGCCGCTTTGGACAATGCTCTTGAAATCCTGCGTCTTTCCGGACGCAATATCCTCCACAGTGTGTTGATGTTGGCGCCGGAGGCTTGGGAAAAGATGGAGGACATGGATCCGGATGTCCGTGATTTCTATCGTTACCACGCCTGTCTTAACGAGCCATGGGATGGCCCGGCTGCTGTTGTGTTCACCGATGGTCGGTACGTTGGCGCGACTCTGGACCGTAATGGACTTCGCCCGGCACGTTACAAGCTTTATAAGGATGGTTTGATTGTTTTTGGCAGCGAAGCCGGAATGGTGGAGCTGGATGACAAGGAAATTCAGAGCAAAGGACGCCTTGGCCCTGGCAAGATCATGGCCATCGATACGGTCGAAGGCCGTCTGATGGACAACGACGAAGTCAAAAAGTCCGTCGCCGCCCAGCAACCTTATGGCACTTGGTGTGAGGAAAACATGGTGTATCTCCGTGATCACGCCAAACCCATCCAAGCATCAGAGAAACCGATCAATATCCTTGATCTCAAGCTGCAGAAAATTGCGTTTGGCTGGGATGAGGAGGAATTGGACGTTATTTTCCGTCCCATGATCACCAATGGCGCCGAAGCCATTGGGGCCATGGGAGATGATACTCCGTTGTCGGTCCTGAGTAAAAAACCACGACTGCTCTACTCCTATTTCAAGCAATTGTTCGCCCAGGTCACCAACCCGGCCATCGACAGTATTCGTGAAAAGATTGTCATGTCCCTGTCCACCTGTATGGGGCATCGTCGGTCCTGGTTGGAAGAATCCCCTCAGCATGCAAGCTTGGTTCGCCTTGATTCGCCGTTTTTGTTGGAATATGAACTGGCGGCTCTGGCAAACATGGACCACCCTCATGTCAACGCTCAGACCTTTCCCTGCCACTTTCCAGCCGGAGGTGACGGAGATTCCTTGCTGACCAGTCTTAGAGGGGTTTGCCAGAAGGCCTCCGATGCGGTTGATCAGGGTTGCAGTGTGATCATTCTAAGTGATCGCGGAACGGATGCGGACAATGTTCCGATTCCGATGCTGCTTGCTGTGGGCGCGGTGCATCATCATCTGATCCGCGAAGGCAAGCGGTTGAAAACTTCGATCGTCTGTGAAACAGGTGAAGCACGTGATGTGCATCACTTTGCCTGTTTGGTTGGATGCGGTGCTTCGGCGGTGAATCCTTATGTTGCCATTGATCTGATTCGTCAATGGGCCGAGGACGGCAAGCTGGATGGTGTTTCGATTGACGAAGCCATCGCCAACTACCGCACGGCCATCGAAAATGGCATGCTCAAAATCATGGCAAAGATGGGTATTTCAACCATGAGCAGCTACCGTGGCGGACAGGTGTTTGAAGCGGTCGGTTTGTCGGATCAGGTTATCGAAGAGTGTTTCTTTGGTACGACCTCCCAAATCGGCGGTATTAATTTCGATCATATCGCCACCGATTCCAATCGCCGTCACCAGCAAGGCTATGTCAACCCCGATGAGGCCACACTGGATGAAGGGGGAAATTACAAGGTGCTGCCTGGAGATCGCGGTGAATTGCATGCCTACAACAAGAAGGTGGTGCAGACCATGCACAAGTTCCTGCGCAATCAGGATCGTGAATCCTTCATGACTTACCTGGAAACCGCCGAAAAACGGGATCCCATCCATCTTCGCGATCTATTCCAGTTCAAATCCGGACTTCAGCCCATACCGCTGGAACAGGTGGAACCGATCGAAAACATTCGTCAGCGTTTCACAACCGCTGCCATGAGTATGGGAGCTTTGTCTCCTGAAGCTCATGAATGCCTCGCGATAGCGATGAACCGCATTGGAGGGAAATCCAACTCAGGGGAAGGTGGTGAAGATGCGGAACGATTTACGCCGCGGGAAAACGGCGACAATGCCTGTTCCGCGATCAAGCAGGTAGCCTCCGGTCGCTTTGGCGTCACCCCGGAGTATCTCGCCAGTGCGCAGGAAATTGAAATTAAAGTGGCTCAGGGTGCCAAACCAGGTGAGGGTGGTCAGTTGCCTGGGCACAAGGTGACCCCTTTGATTGCCAAGTTGCGTCACAGCACACCCGGTGTGCCGTTGATCTCGCCTCCGCCGCACCATGATATTTACTCAATTGAGGATCTGGCACAGTTGATCTACGACCTTAAACAGGTCAATCCGCGCGCCAAAGTCTGCGTGAAACTTGTGGCTTGTGCCGGAGTGGGTACGGTTGCTGCCGGCGTGGCCAAGGCGTTTGCCGATGTGATTCTGATCAGCGGCAACGATGGCGGCACGGGTGCTTCTCCGCAAAGTTCCATCAAGAACGCCGGGGTGCCTTTTGAACTCGGAATTGCCGAGGCTCAGCAAACCTTGATGTTGAATGACCTCCGATCACGAGTCGTGCTCAGAACGGATGGTTGTATGAAAACAGGGTTGGACATCATCATGGGTGGATTGCTCGGTGCCGAGGAGTTCAACTTTGGAACGGCCGCCCTGATCGCTGCAGGATGCGCCATGTTCCGTGTTTGTCATCTTAATACCTGTCCTGTTGGAGTGGCTACGCAACGAGATGATCTGCGTCTCAAATTCCGGGGCAAGCCCGAAAATGTCGTGGCCTTCTTCGATGCTGTGGCTGAAGAAGTACGTGAACTCATGGCCTCTTTGGGGATTCGCAAGTTCAATGACTTGGTTGGTCGGACCGATCTGCTGGAAGTCCGTTCAGCAGAGCAGTTTGATGAATCAATCCGCTCCAAGGTTGCGGCATTGAATCTGGATCGCCTGCTCTGGCAGGCGGATGATTCCGGTTCCGTGTCTCGTATTCACACGCGCGAACGCAACGAACGGTTCGGTGACAGCTCTTTGGATGACCGGATTGTGAATGATGCCAAACACGCCCTCCAGGGCAAAGGCAGCGTCAAGTTGAATTACAAGATCAACAACATCTGTCGTAACATCGGGACTCGTGTCTCAGGGATTATCGGTTACACATACGGAGACAGTGGTTTGCCGGATGGCTCCGTTGATTTGACCTTGACCGGAAGTGCCGGGCAGAGTTTCGGAACGTTTCTGGCGAAAGGGATTGTCCTGCGTCTGTTGGGAGAAGCCAATGATTATGTAGGCAAAGGCATGAACGGTGGCGAGATCATTGTGCGCCCTCAGGACGGTGTCAGTTTCGACTGGTCGAAGAATGTGATTATCGGAAACACCTGTCTGTATGGTGCGACCGGTGGACGCCTGTTTGCAGCCGGTTCAGCTGGAGAGCGTTTTGGCGTTCGTAATTCCGGTTCCATATCCGTTGTTGAAGGGGTCGGCGATCATGGTTGCGAATACATGACCGGTGGTGTGGCCGTGGTGCTTGGGGAGACCGGGCGTAATTTTGCCGCCGGTATGAGTGGCGGAATGGCATATGTCTATGACGAAAACGGCAAGTTTCCAAACCGCTATAACCAGTCCATGGTGGATATTGAGCGGTTGTCCGATTCGGAGGAGATTGAGATGCTCAAACAACTCGTTCAGGATCATCTGGATCGCACAACATCTCCCAAAGCGGCAGCGTTGTTGCAGCACTGGGATGCCGAAGTGGCCAATTTCTGGAAAGTGGTGCCACATCCTCCAGAAGCCAAGCCTGCTTCCAAACCGGTGCATGAGCTGAATCCTGACAAGCCCGAACCGGCTCCGTCTGGCAGCTTCTAAACACGGTATTATCTTTTACAAAAGCGATCCCTTTTTTGGTGAGGGGATCGCTTTTTTTATGTCCATCTCATGTGGAACCTTTGGTTTCGATGCGGATATGAGTTGTCCAAAGTCCTTTGGTATTCCTTTGGACGGCAATTTTGAATGCTTATCGCGCAGGGTTTGCATTGGGACACCGCGCTCTGCTGTAAAAAAAATTGTTTCCAATTGTGTGGATTTCTTTAGTTTTCTCTTACCCAGTTTTAAAATGAATATGATGAATGCATTCCATTCCACATTAAGTGCCCGCTTTCGGTTGGTATCTATGACCCTGCTTGTGTTGTTCGCGGTTGTTCAATTGGACTCCGTGTTGGGGGAATCTGTGAAACCGATTCGTGCCCTGATGATTTCCGGCGGGTGTTGTCATGACTATCCCAATCAGAACCTGATTCTCTCCGAGGGGATTTCTTCGAGGGCCCGCGTTGAATGGACGTTGGTGAATCAAGGCGGGACTGCTCGAGATGTCCAGATTCCCGTGTATGATGATCCGCACTGGGCGGATGGTTATGATGTGGTGGTGCATAATGAATGCTTTGGTGGAGTGACCGATGTCGATTGGTTGGAGTCCATTGTAAAGACTCATACCGAGAAAGGAATTCCTGCTGTCTTCATTCATTGTTCGCTTCATAGTTATCGGGCAGCCAAAACCGATGCGTGGCGGTCCTTGATGGGAGCCCGATCCATGAGTCATGAAGGACATCGCCCCTTGGATGTGGAAAATCTTCGCCCCAATCATCCGATCATGAAAACTTTTCCGCCTGTGTGGCATACTCCAAATGGCGAGTTGTACAAGATTGAAAAAATGTGGCCCGATGCCATTCCGTTGGCCAAGGCTTTTGGGAAGGACACCCAAAAAGATCACGTCTGTGTCTGGTTGAATCATTTGGGAAATGCGCGTGTGTTCACCACGACGCTTGGTCACCACAACGAAACCATGCAATCGCCTGTTTATCTCGACATGGTTTCACGAGGCCTTCTCTGGGCTGTGGGTGAGTTGGATGCAGACGGATCTCCCACGGCTGGGTATGGTCCGGCCAAGCAAACGGCGTTGAAAGGACGAAAGATTCTTGCCGGGGATTATTCGAAAAAGCGCATCGCTCTCGTCGATGAATCCGGGAATATCGAATGGGAACACCGTGTCCGAGATATCCATGATCTGAGCGTGCTGCCGAACGGAAACATTCTTTTTCAGACCAGCTGGACCAAGCTGGTTGAAATGAACTCCGAACAGGAAGTGGTCTGGAGTTATGACGCCGCGGCGATGAACGGCAACACAGGACAACGTGTCGAGGTACATGCCTTTCAGCGTCTGGCCAACGGGTTGACCATGATCGCAGAGAGCGGGCCAGCCCGTATCATCGAAGTGGATCACAATGGTATTGTTCACCGTGAGATCTCTCTGAAAGTTGATAACCGTAATCCTCATCGCGACACACGCATGGCTCGGAAGTTGAACAATGGAAACTACCTGGTTTGTCATGAAGCCGATCATACAGTGCGCGAATATGACATGACCGGAAAAGTGGTCTGGGAATTTGTCACGGGCGGTGAAGTTTACGGTGCGACGCGACTCAAGAATGGAAATACGCTGATCGGGAACGGCAGCGGCCACAATGTGCTCGAGGTGGATAAAGAAGGGACAGTCGTCTGGTCCATCGAGGAAAACGATTTGCCGGGCATCAAACTGGTATGGGTGACAACCGTTGAGGAGTTGCCCAATGGCAACTACATGATCGGCAATTGCCATGCAGGTCCCGGAAACCCCCAGATCATTGAAGTGAACAAAGACAAACAGGTGGTGTGGAGTTTCCGTAATTTTGAAGTGTTCGGAAACGCCATGCCTTGTTCCAAAGTCTTTTAAACATGCCCGCCGGTCTGCCGAGCAAAACCACCCGCTGCAAACAGATATGAGAAGTTATCAAAAAGCCTTTTGCCTGGCCGGTTCTTTGGCCATCATGTTCATCACAACCGGTTGCCAAACGACACCTCGTCAGGCTGCTCAACCAGTCACTTATTTGAGTCTAACCGAAAGCATTCACCAATGGCGTCTACCCCAGGGGCGCTGGCAGGAAATCGGTGGCGTTAGGTTGAAGGACGGGAATGATAAAGCGTTTGAGATGGAGTCGGGGCAGGGGGTTTTCCTGAACGAACCAAGTGGTCATACGGTGAATCTAATCTCCCACAAAGAACACGGAGACGTTTCGCTTCATGTCGAGTTTGTCGTGCCGAAAGGGTCGAATTCAGGGGTGTATCTGCAGGCTCGCTATGAGGTTCAGGTGTTGGATAGTTGGGGGAATATTGATGTGAAGCATTCCGATTGTGGAGGGATCTATCAACGCTGGGCGGACAATGCCGGTTTTGAAGGGCACGCGCCGAAGATGAACGCATCCCTGCCTCCAGGCGAATGGCAGTCATTTGATATCATTTTCCGCGCGCCACGTTTCAATGAAGAAGGCGAAAAGACGGAAAATGCAAGATTCATCAAAGTGGTCCACAATGGGGTGATCATTCATGAGAACGTTGAGGTTTCAGGGCCGACACGCTCTTCCACTTACCATGATGAAAATGCTCTGGGGCCGCTGATGTTGCAAGGGGACCACGGTCCGGTCGCTTACCGAAACATCGTTATGCGCTCCTTGAATCTCGATTGATGCCGGAAGAGGAAGAAACCGGTTTACAAGTGTCCGGTCATTAAGCCCAGTTTGCGCCGGCGTTGTTCGGCTCGAATGCTGGAGTTGGTTTTGGTGACCTGATGGCGGTCATAATATTCCCACGCTTTGCGGGTGCCTTCGTCCACCATGGATTTTTCCATGGAATGAACATAATCGGCGTGTTGGTTTGATTTTTTCATCTTTGATTCTTTCATGTTACTTCTTGGCAATTAACTCATCGGCGTCTTTAAACCTGCGGCTTAGCTGACCTCGCAAAAACTTGCGGATGGTGGTTCTTTTTCCCCATGAAACGCGTTAGGTGGGCTTGTTCGGGGCGTCTTGAGCCGGTTTTAACCACATGTGTTTCATAAAGCATGGCATGTGCCAAAATCATCCATAGGAAGGCGTGGATGGCCTGTGGAGTGGGTGGCTGAGGGGGTTGCAGATGGTTGATAACGACATGGATAAAAACATCTGGGAGGTTGCAGATCAACGGTTTGCCTGATGCAATCCTGGCTGAGGGCAGGCGTTTCTTATCTTCATTAAGGGCTAGCATACATCAAAAAGGACATTTGGTCAAAAAATGCGTGGTCAGGTTTTAATCTCGTGTTTTGCTCAACAGGCCGGTAGGTTCGTCACATGATTTTCCCAAATGAAAGGTCGACACGAAGCGTTCGGACGTTTGCGTATTTTGTGCTTTTGTTAACCGCGGCTTACCAATGGAACCTTATGGGCGGTCAGGTGGATGTATGGATCGGTACGGGGAGCGCCTGGCCCAGTGAAGGCATTTACATCACTCAGCTTGACCTGGAATCGGGTAAGCTGTCCCGTGCGGAATTGGCAGCTGAAATCCGTGGTCCCGGTTTTCTTGCCATGCACCCCGATGGGAGTCATCTCTATGCCGTGGGGGCACTGGATCAGAAACCGGTAGTTGCCTGTTATGCCATTGAACGGCGTGAGGGTCACAACAGATTGAAGTTTGTGAATGCCCTGGAGATTGGTGATGGAGGAGCCACCCATGTGTCGGTGAATCAGGCAGGTAACCTGCTATTGACCGCCCAATACGGCGGTGGTTCCGTCGCTTCGTTCTCCCTCGAAACGGACGGTTCTCTTGGGAGGCGTCTGCAAATTCTGGAACACAATGGTGGTTCCGGTGTGGTCGCGGCTAGACAGGATCGTCCGCATCCTCATTGGACCGGGTTTTCGCCGGATCAACGATTTGCCTTCGTGCCTGATTTGGGGTTGGACCGTGTGATGATCTACGCGGTGAACGCTGGAAACCAATCCATTCGTTCCCATGGTCACGCCGAGGTCCCCGCAGGTGGGGGGCCGCGGCACATGAAATTTCATCCAAACGGTCGCTGGGTTTATGTGCTCAATGAGCTGGACCTGAGTGTGACGACATACAGCTATGATGCTGAGCATGGATCGATGGAATCTGTTCAAACCATTCCGAGTGTGCCCAAAGAACAACTCGCCAAAGAGCAGTTCAAAAGCGCGTCCGAGATTCGGGTACATCCAAGTGGTCGCTTTGTTTACTCGGCCAATCGAGGGCACGACACCATCACGGCATATCGGGTGGATCCGGAAAGCGGAGGTCTGCAGGTCATCGAGCGTGAACATGTTCGAGGAGCCACGCCACGGAATTTTAATATCGATCCGTCCGGTCGCTGGTTGTTGGCTGCGGGACAGGATTCACATACATTGGCCTCGTTTGCCATTGATTCGGAAACAGGTGAGCTGACTTACAACCAAAGTGTGATCCATGCTCCATCCGCCATTTGTGTGCTGTTCGAACACGAATAGCGACGTGAACGCCAGATCCGGTTTCTGCCTTTTACGCCATTGTCAAATGAAGCAGAATTTATCATTATCTCATCCACCCATCATGAATCGCATCCTCATCCTACTCTATTTGTGCTGTTTGATTCGGTCTGCTCAAGGCGCGGATCGCCCGAACATCGTTTTCTTTTTTACCGATGACCAGACCACTTCCACTCTGGCATGCTATGGTCATCCGCAGGTGAAGACGCCCAACATCGACGGTCTTGCGGCACGAGGCACGCGGTTTACCAATGCGTTTGTGAGTCATTCGATCTGCTGGGTCAGTCGTACGACGATATTAACCGGTCTGACCGGACGTACCTACGGTACGCCCGGTAATCATGACCAGGCCCGGCCTGAAGCCGTCCAAACGCTCTACACCGATCTGTTGCGATCCAACGGATACCGGACCGGCTTCTTTGGTAAATGGCATGCCAAGATGCCACAGGGATACAAACCACAGGATCATTTTGATGTGTATCAGGCGATCGGTCGTAATCCGTTCTACAAAAAGCAGGCCGATGGTTCCTTGCGGCACGAAACCGAATTGATTGTGGATCGTGGAATTGATTTTATCCGCAACCAGCCCAAGGATCAGCCATTTGCTTTGAACATGTGGTTCAACGCCTGCCACGCCGAAGATGGGGACCGTCGTCCGGGTATTGGTCAGTTCCCATGGCCGCAAGCTGTTAATGGCATGTATGAAGATTTGGAAATGGCCCCGCCTCGTTTGAATGCCCCTGAGATTTTTGATGCGCAACCCGACTTTCTCCGGACAACCATCAATCGCGAGCGCTTTTTCTGGCGCTGGAACACCGATCAGAAATACCAGACCAACATGCGTGCCTACCTCCGGATGGTAAGCGGTATTGATGGGGCGATCGGTCGCTTTATGAAAGCGCTTGAGGAAGCAGGCATGGCTGACAATACCATCATCGTTTACTCGGCGGACAACGGATACCACATGGGCAACCGGGGGTTTGCGGGTAAGTGGTCCCACTATGAAGAATCCCTGCGTGTGCCATTGATCATCATGGATCCTCGCGTGGCGGAATCACAACGCGGTGCGGTGACGGATGCCTTTGCTTTGAATCTGGATTTTCCGGCAACCTTTCTGGATTGGGCGGGAGTGTCGATTCCGGACCGGTATCAGGGGCGCAGTCTGCAGCCGGTGGTTCGATCGGGTAAACCGGCCGGTTGGCGGGATCAAACCTTTCACGAACACTTTGCGGTTCGCCATCGGATTCCCGCGTTTGAAGGCGTTCGAAACGAGCAGTTCAAATACGTGCGTTATGTGGACCATGACAGGCATGAATTTCTTCATGATTTGAAGAATGATCCGGATGAACTGGTCAATCTGGCTAAGGATCCAGATTTCGCCGGTGTGTTGAAAGACTTGCGTGCCAGAACGGATCGACGTGTGAATGAATTGGGTGGTCCGCTTCTTCCGCTGGATCAGCCTTTCACCGCTTCCACCGTTCCGCATCCGATTGCGACGGCTGCCGTCAGTATCCCTCCGGACAAGGATGGTTGGGTAAAGTTGTTCAGTGGAAATCGTCTGGGCATGTGGGATGGAGATCCCAAATACTGGAGTGTCAAAGACGGAATCCTCACAGGTATAGCCGATGGTTCTCTCAAGATGAATCGGTTCATCACCTGGAAAGGATCCACCATTCGTAATTTTGAAATCAAGGCGATGGTCAAGGTCAGCGCCGGTGGAAACAGCGGAATTCAATACCGAGGCCAGTCCCGACCGGACATTGGTCTTGATGTCGTGACCGGTTACCAATGTGATGTGGTGGCGAACACGCCGAAGTACAACGGCATGCTTTATGAAGAACGAGGCCGCCGCATTCTGTCTCATACCGGAGAAAAAGTGATCATCGACGAAGCCGGCCAACCTTGGGTGGTGGATCAACTGCCTTTCAAGGATTTTGAGCCGGATCAATGGCACGAATACCGGGTGCTGGTGGAAGGCAATCATCATCGTCACTGGATTGATGGGAATCCAACGGCTGATTTAATTGATTTCGACGAAAAAGGTCGGGCATTGGAGGGCGTGCTTGCTGTTCAAGTGCACGTCGGACCGCCGATGACGATTCAATACAAGGATTTCCGGATCAAGCATCTTCCGGATGACCTGCCTTTGTTGAAACCGGAAGACCATCCTATTCCCGCCGGCTCCTATGGTGTGCGCCCGCAGGGAAGACTGCCAGCCGATTGGAAAGCGCCGGTATTTGGGGATGGTAAAGAGTGAATGGTCGGTGCCGGGTGAGATCTGGTAGATCGGATCGTCTCGATCCGCCCGCTAGCGATAGCTATGCGGATGTGGGGTGAGCGAATACCAAAGGCTTCCCAAAGCTGAAAGCAACTTAGCTGATGTAGACCACAAGGCGACGGGCCAGGGACGGCCTCGTCCTGCCTGTTGGGTGTCTATTGGTAGATCGGATCGTTTCGGAGACAGTTTGGCCACATTCTTGCGAATGCGGCTACGGGGGTTTGAAAGCGGCCACATTCTTGCGAATGCGGCTACTTTTGTTTGAGTGTTTGAATCAGCGATTCAGGACGTCGTTTCGTGTGGATTCGGCGATGCCTGCGGCTTCCTGGATAAGTTCCGGTGCAACTCTCAGTTCGGTTAGGGTGGCGCCGAGGTTTTCCATGACGGCGTCGAAGTGACTGTCGTTCAGTCCCATTTTCTCAACGAGGTGCTTGTGTCCTTCGCGCATGTTCTTGCCTGAATAGTTTGGTGATCCCCCGAAGGCGTAGGTCAAAAAAGCCTTCTGATGGCCTGCCTGGCGTTTCATGTCCACTCCATCAAAGAAATGTTTGATGCGATCATCGGCCAGCACTTTGGTGTAAAACAAGTCCACTGCAGCATCAACGGCGGCAGCGCCTCCCAGTCTTTCGTAGAGACTACTCATATGTGTATTCGATTTATTTGGTTCTGGTTTGACGATATCTCCTTAATGAACGGCTCATGTTGAGTGTGCAACATCAAAGGAACCGTCCGCCGTGTCATATCGTAAAGGATTTTAAATCATTCTTTGATATTCGGCTCGTTGTCTAAGCTGTGGGGGATTGTACGATGGAACAACACTTTTCTTGACCTTTTTCAATGCGTTTTTGTCCTGTGATAAAGAGTCCATCGAAGTTAAGTGGGAATTTTTGATACTTTTGATTGGCGTCTGAGGGCGAGTGAATGTCTAATCGGGTATCACCAATTATTGATTCATGAATTGTCTTATGCGTGCATTGATTCATTCCATCGTTTGTTTGAGTGTTTTCTCAACCCTTGTCAGTCATGATGTGGGGGCAGCCGGTCGGCAGTTGACCGGTTCTCATGCGCCTGCTTCATCCGCTCCCATACCGGCAGCCAAAGCGGCAGCCACCTTTACTGTGCCGGAAGGTTTTGAAATGCGTCTGTTTGCCTCCGAACCGGAGGTGGTCAATCCTGTGGCCATGGACTGGGATGAGCGCGGTCGTTTGTGGGTCCTCGAACTGTTTGAATATCCTCGAGGCGCCAAACCGGGCGAGAAGCCACGTGATCGTGTTCGCATCCTCGAGGACACCGACGCTGACGGGAGGGCCGATAAATCGACCCTGTTCGCGGATGGGCTGAATCTGGCGACGGGTTTGTTGCTGGGAGATGGTGGTGTTTACATTGGGCAGGCTCCTTATCTGCTGTTTCTTGAAGACACCGATGGAGACGACAAGGCAGATAAAACCACACGTTTGCTGGGTGGGTTTGGTCTGGAGGACCGGCATGAGTTGTTGAATGGTTTTACGTGGGGGCCTGACGGGATGCTTTATATGACCCATGGCGTGTTTACGCATTCCAAGGTGACTGATCCGGAACATGCGGAACGTCCTGAAGTGATCTTGAACGCCGGTGTGGCCCGGTTTGAACCTGAGAGCAAGCGTTTTGAAATCTTTTCTGATGGAGCGTCCAATCAATGGCATGTGGACTTCGACCGATACGGCAACGCCTTTGTCAGTGCCTGTGTAATTGATCATCTCTTCCACATGGCGCCCGGCGGTTTGTATGTACGCCAGGGCGGGCGTCCGGAACATGCTTACAGCTACGGGTTGCTTCCATCCATCGTGGATCACAAGCATTACCGCGCCGCATACTGCGGGGTGGCGGTTTATCTGGGACACCAATACCCCGTGAATTATCTGGGACGCGTGCTGATGGGCAACATTCATGAAAACGCGGTCAACATGGATCGATTGGAGCCGGATGGTTCTTCCTTCAAAGCGCATTCCATGGATAACTTTGTGCAATCTTCAGACGGATGGTTTCGGTCGGTCAGTGAACAGATTGGACCGGATGGCACGGTCTGGATTGCAGATTGGTATGACAAGTATCCTTGTTACCAAAACGCCCAGGCCGATCCGGAAGGCGTCGACCGAGAGTATGGCCGCATCTGGCGTGTGGTGCATGTGGGAGATCAGCCAGGGAAGCAAGTGAACAGCCGGCCGCAAGTGAAGATGGATTTGGCAGAGGCCACCAGCAACAAGCTTGTTGATTTTCTGGGGCACCCCAACATCTGGCATCGAGAAATGGCCCAACGCCTGCTCAAGGAACGTAAAGATCCGGCATCCAAAAAGCCGTTGTCCGATCTCATGCGAACCGGAAGCACCATTGAGTCCCGATTGACCGCTCTATGGACGTTGCACAGCGCAGGGCTACTGGATGAAACACTGCTGAGCGCAGCAGAGGTGGATAGTCATTTTGCAATGAGGACCTGGGCCGCTCGTCTGACTGGTGAGCGCCGTTCCTCTGATCCCGTCGCACTGACCCGCCTTCAGGTTCTGGCCGAAGATCGCGATCCGACTGTGCGAAACGCTGTCGCTACCGCTTTACGTCAATATAGCTCCGGGGCTCTCACGATTAATCGTCCGTCAACATCCAATGCCACCCTTTCTGATTTGGGGCCGACCTTTGCACGATTGATTCGAGCCTCGGCTAGCGAGGATGATCCATTGATTCCCTTCATGACCTGGATGGCTTTGGAACCCTGGGTGCTGGAGACTCCTGAAATGGTGTTGGAATGGTTGGTGCAGAATGGGGGAACCACCAAGCCTTTGAGTCAGGAATTGTTTTATAAAACCATTCGACGTTTGAATGATCAGGCTCAACCACGGACCGTTGGATTGGCCGTGAGAGCTTTGACCGCATTGCTGGATGGAGATCAGGATTTGTTGATCAGTGGTTTGAACGCCTTGGTGGAAGGTCAACGATTGAACAAGACCCTGCCCGAAGGCGCTTCCGATTTTCTTGCCAGTCTGGCTGGAAGTAAAAAGTCGGAAGTGAAGAGCCGTTATCTGCAGTTGGGTGCTCTCTGGGGTGATGAAAACACGATGGAACAATTGGCCGCTCTGATCGCTTCGGCGGATTCTTCCGACGCGGATCGACGCATGGCGGTTCAACTCGCCAAGCAAATTGATCATCCTGCTGTCTTGAAGGCATTATCGGATCGAGTCATTGCCACACCCAACGGTGCGGCGATCAGGGAAACCATCGACGCCCTTGGTGGCCATGACCAACCGAGCGTGGCCAGTCTCCTGGTTCGTCAGTGGCCGAAATTTGAGATGGCCCAACGTCAGGCGGCCACCTCTGTGCTGGTGTCACGACCCGCCTGGTTGAATACCTTTTTATCTGCCGTGGAAAGCAAAACCATTCAACCGTCCGATGTGCCGGCGGCTGTGATTCGCTCACTGTCCAATCATCGAGACCAGGCTATTCGCGAACGTGCTCAGAAAAGCATCGGTCGTTTCCGTGAACCGAATGCCGACATGGACAAGTTGATCCAGACCAAACGCGGCGTAGTGCTCAGTGGAGAACCTGATTTGGATAACGGCAAACAATTGGCCGAGGCGGTGTGCCTGGTGTGTCATGAGTTGCATGGAAAGGGCGCACAAGTTGGGCCTGACCTGACAGGTGTCGGGCGCTCCACCCTGGATGCGCTGCTTGCCAATGTGATCAATCCCAACCAGATCATCGGAGCTGGTTATGAGAACATCGTGATTGAAACCAAGGACGATCGAAGTTTGAGCGGGCGCCTGACCGAAGAAACCGCAACGTATGTGAAGTTGCTTGCTTCAGGAGGCCGTGAGGAAGTGATTTCAAAAAGCGATATCCAATCTCGCGAGGTAACGGAAAACTCGGTGATGCCTGAAGGGCTGGAACAAATGCCGGACAAAGATTTTCGGGATCTCATCTGGTATGTGCTGAACCCGCCGGAAGACAAACGACCCATGACAGCCGCGTTGCGCAATGAACTGGTGGGCACTTCCGAACCGTTGATCCAGCGTGATTATGAATCCATCAGTTTGTGGAACCCGGACTGGAAAGTTCAATCCGCTGAAATTCGACAAGCCCCGTCTGTTGAGCCTGAATGGGAAGGCTCCAAAAACGTGTTGGTGACTCATCCGTTCCGTCATCAGGGCGGCGCTTCCCTGGAGCGAACCATCGAGGTGCCAAGTCAGGGCAAAACGTATCTCGATCTTATGGTGGCAACCTCACCCAGGGGACAATGGGTACTTCGTGCTTTTGCTGATTTGAAGCTGGTGGCGCGACAAAACATCAGCCGTCAGGGGGGTGTCTGGAAAACCATCCGGGTTGATTTGACGCCGTTCGCAGGCAAAACGATTCCCGTCCGCCTCGAAAACTACGCCTACGACATGCAAAACGATTTTGCCTATTGGGGATCGGTGAAGCTAGTCACTGAATAGGTGGGAGGCTTGTTGTTTTTGAACCGCAGATTATCGCAGATGTATCACAGGTAAATTTAAACTATTTCCTTAAAGAGAAACCTTGCCAGTAAACACC
>JAQCFT010000470.1 GCA_027619545.1 Verrucomicrobiota bacterium
GAATGGCGAATGACAGCGCGGGTTTGAGTTTGCCAGGGTATTGCCACTTGAAGTGATGAGGAAGCAAGAATGAACCGGGCATGACCACAGTACCTGCCACCAATCCATATCATGATTCCAAACTCAAAAGCGGTTTTAGGTTTTACATTGCGGATTGTTCGGCGTAGGGTCGATTCATTCCAGTAAACCAAGAAGGGCATGCGTTAACGGTGCCCGGATTTATTGTAACAAAGAAAACATCATGAGTGGATTCAATCGACGTCAGTTTTTGAAAAGCACCACGCTGGCTGCGGGTGCCACAGTGTTCCTGAGCGGAACCAAGGCATCCGGGCGGGCCATTGGTGCCAACAACCGTCTGCGCATCGCCGTAGCCGGTTTGAACGGTCGCGGCAAAAGTCACATCAGTGGCTGGTTGGGACAGGAAAATGTGGAAATCGCCTACTTGGCGGATGTGGATGAGCGCGTGCGAGAAACAACCGTCGCCTCCGTCAACAACAAGGTGCAGGGAGCTTATAAATGCCAAGGCATCAAAGATATCCGACGTGCCCTGGACGACCCGACGGTCGACGCTATCTCCATTGCAACGCCCAATCACTGGCATTCTCTGATGACCATCTGGGGTGCTCAAGCCGGCAAACACGTTTACGTGGAAAAGCCCATGAGCCACGACGTGGAGGAAGGCCGTGTGGCAGTCGAAGCACAAAAGCGTTACGGTGTTGTCATCCAGCACGGCACCCAACGCCGAAGTGATCCCAAAATCGCGGGACTCCATGAGCAAATCCAGGCTGGGAAGTATGGCAAACTCAAGATTTCCTACGGGTATTGCTGCAAACCACGTGATACCATCGGATTCGAATATGCTGCCCCTGCCCCATCCAATGTGGATTGGAACATGTGGCGTGGTCCGGCCGTGATCCATCAATATCACGACAACTACGTTCACTATGACTGGCACTGGTTCTGGGCGACCGGAAACGGTGACATGAACAACCAGGGCACCCACCAGCTCGACGTGGCACGATGGGCGATCGACAAGGATCAGACCCATCCGATTCGCGCGATGGCCTTGGGCGGACGTTTCAAGTGGGGGGATCAAGGCGAAACCCCCAATACCATGTTCGGTATTGCGGAATATCCCAACGGACAACAGGTCTTCTTCAATGTCCGCAACGTCAACTATGACGGTTACCAACGTCAGGTCGAAAATGAATACTACTTTGAAGATGGTGGTAAGATCATTCGCGGCAAATACTATGCGCCCGGCAGTAATGAAGGCCAGGCGCTCGATATTCCCGATGGAGACGTGACACCCGGCGGCAACTGGGGATCCTTCATCGCTGCCTGTCGATCCGGTGATCCGGACATGGCAAACGGTAATGCGGTGGATGCTCACTACGCCTGTGTGATGGGACATCTCATGAACAACTCTTACCGACTCGGCCAGCGTATGGCATTCAATGAGAAAGCCGGTCAATTTCAAGGCAACAAGGACGCCACCGAACATTTCTTGAAGTTACACGACATCATGAAAAACGGTGTCGGACTCCCTGAGGACGGCAACGAATACATTGTTGGTCCCTGGCTGACCTTCGATCCGCTCACCGAAAAGCACGTCGGAGAGCACGCCGATGAGGCCAATCGATTGCTCAAGGATCCCAACAATCCGGAGTTTCAGGTTCCTTCAGTCCGGAACGTTTAATCTCATTCGACAAAAAATCCCGACCGGAAACATACCGGTCGGGATTTTTTTTAAGCGAGCATTCACCCCAATTTCAAAGGCAAGGACCGCAATCGTTGACCACACGCATTGTGAATGGCATTGGCCACTGCGGGAGCGATCCCAATAATCGGCGTTTCCCCTGCACCTACGGAGTCAAATTCTTTGCGATTGAGCACCACGACATCCAGTTCAGGCACGTCTCTGAAGCGCGGCACCGGATACTGCGAAAATTTGGGGTTCCGGATCCTTCCGTTTTCGAACTCCATTTCCTCAGCCATCACCGGCCCAAGGCCCTGAAGAACACATCCGCTGATTTGTGCGTGCAGGTTCCGGGGGTTCTGCACGGCACCGCATTCGAATGCGACAAAAATCTTTGTCACCTGATAACGTTTACGATCCAGATCCACCCTCACCTCGGCACAAGTCGCCAAATAAGATGCCTTCTCGGTACCGCAGGCAATCCCCACACCACGGTTGTTCATCCCGGCAACAGCACGCCGCCGCGAACCCCACTGAAATCGATCCGCAACGGCTTTGAGCACATCCTTTAAACGCCCTTCAGGCAGGTATCGCATCCTGAATTCGAAGGGATCCATTTCCGGATCAGCCGCCAAAGCAAGTTCGTCCATGAAACATTCCCGGGCAAACACATTGGCCACCGAAGCCAGGGCTCGATAGGACCCGCTGCGCAAAGGCTGATCGCTGGATCGATATTCGGTGGACACATTGGGAATGTCATAAGGTGTATCAAGTGCCGATCCACCTGAGTTGATATTGACATGTGACCAATCGGTGAGTTCTCCTTTATCATTCAATCCTCCATTCAAATCCATGACCCCGGCGGGACGAAAATAAGCCCAGGTGAACTCCTCCTCCCTCGACCAGCGAACCGACACCGGACGCCCGGTTTCCTTCGCCAACCGCGCAGCTTCAACCGCTGTTTCTCCTGTATGTTTTCCACCGAAACCACCTCCCGTATCGGGAACAATCACTCGCACGTCAGTCGTCCTCAACCCAAATGCTTCAGCCAACTGACCTTGAACACGTGATGGCTGCTGAGTACCGGTCCAGACCGTCAGCGTATTCCCAGCCCATTCGGCCACTGCTGCGCGCGGTTCCATGGGGGCATGCTGGACGTAAGGAATGTAGTAAGTGGCTTTCAACTGTTTTGAAGCATGCTCCAATCCAGCCGTCCCCTTCCCTCGAATGTTGGCGCGCCCGTTCCTTGATTTATCCCTCAATCCTTCCGCCAACTGTTCGCTGGACGGCGAACGCACATCGCTCCAATCAGCGGTTGCAGCAACCTTGGCTCGGGCTTGATTTGCTTCCCATCGGTTGGCGGCGGCAAAACCGATGCAGTTTCCATCCTTC
>JAQCFT010000471.1 GCA_027619545.1 Verrucomicrobiota bacterium
CCCAGAGCACCTGAAACCATTCCCAGCACACACGCAATGATTACCATGCGATGCAGACGGTCACTCAACAAATAGCTCGTGGCGGCAGGAGTGATCAGCATGGCGGAAACCAGCACCACACCGACGGCCTGCAAGGCAATCACCACGGAAAATGCCAACAACAACATGAACCCATGGTGCACCCAAGGCACCGGCATATCGATACAATGGGCAAATCCGGCGTCAAAACTCACCGTGAGCAATTCCTTGTAAAACAACCAAACCAAACCCACGGTCAACACGGTTACCACAGCCATGAGCTGGATATCGGACGCTCCAAGCGATGCGGCCTGACCGAACAGGAATTTGTCGATACCGCTTTTATTGCCTGATGGAAGACGCTGGATCATGGTGACCAGGCAAATCCCGACACCGAAAAAACCTGCAAGCACCATGCCCAGTGCGGTGTCCTCTTTCAATTTGGTGGTGGCGGTCAATCGCGTCACCATGAAACTGCCAAGCAAGCCTGCCATCGTGGCCCCCACAAAAATGGCGATGGGATCCTTCTCCATGTTCCAAAGAAAACCGGCCGCCACTCCGGGCAGAACGGCATGTGAAATGGTATCCCCCACCAAGGCCAATTTCCTGACCAACAAAAAGCTACCCAACATGCCGCACGTGAATCCCAGAAGAATGGCTCCTGTCAGAGCATACCGAAGGGATGGATCCCGAAAGCTGAAAAAGCGAAGTGCCTGATCCAGGACGGATATTTCGGTGATCTCTCCAATACGCGCGGCATGCATCTGTGATAAGGAACTAAACAGGAACAAACACAGCAATCCGCTCAAATGAACACGCACTGTTTTCATGATGACAAGCATAGGCTCAGGACTTGGTCTGACGGACGGCATCGGCGACTTCAGAAAGAATGGTCAATCGGCCCCCATAGGTCTTCTGAAGTTTGTCATAGGTAAAAACCTCCTCAGTCGGACCAAAATCCACCAAACGCATATTGAGCAACACCAGCATGTCGAAGTAATTACGGGCGGTCGGAAGATCATGATGCACTACGAGGATGGTTTTCCCCTGCTTTCTGAGTTCATGAAGCAACGAGATAATTGAGGATTCCGTTGCCGCATCGACACCTGCAAAAGGCTCGTCCATCAGATACAGATCACTCTCCTGTGCCAAAGCGCGCGCCAAAAAAACGCGCTGCTGTTGCCCACCGCTCAAGTTGGCAATCTGGCGATCAGCATAAGGCATCATTTTGACTTTTTCCAGACAGGCACAGGCTATATCACGATCCTGCTTTTTGGGTCGTTTGAACAAGCCCAACTTCCCGTATCGCCCCATCAGGACAACATCCATTACATTCACTGGAAAATCCCAGTCCACCGACTCACGTTGAGGCACATACCCCACCCTTCGCAGGTTCTTCTTGTTCGATTCCCCAAACAGACGCACCCAACCGCTATCGGTCGGGATGAGTCCCATAATGGCTTTGATCAAAGTAGACTTGCCTGCTCCGTTCGGACCAATAATACCAATCAGTTTCCCGGGCGGTATACGTAAATCGACCCCATAGAGAACCGGTTTGTGGTGATAGGCCACCGTCAGATCATGAACCTCCAACGGAACTTCCGCATCCGACAAGCCCTTGGTCCATTTGTCCGTCTGGACATGATCAGACAATGGAATGTTTGGTTGATTCATATGGATGATGATCTTGTTCCAGTTCCCCACGATCGGGCAGCTTCTCAAGACCTTATGCTAACTCAGTCGCTGAGTGCATCAAGCAAATTGTTAGATAAATCTAACTTTGATTTGACACTCAATAATTATTTTTTTAATTTTTTTTGAGTCTTTTCGTGAACGTGCGTGTCAAAGGAGACAGAAGGCCAGATTCTGATCTATTTTAGTTCTCAATATGCTCAGTTCCCAGAAGGTCCTCTACCGTGTTGTGCGGCATGGTGGAGGGCCTTCATGTTTTCAGGGGCATATCTTATAAACAGTTCAGCCCAATCTGCTTATTAAAAAACGGCCATGCCCCGGAGGCATGACCGTTTGAAAAAGGGACTGGGGTCTATCAGACCTTATTTCTTTTCGGCTGCTTTTTCTTTCTTCAGGTATTCGTCCACCTCATCCTGTTTGATGACTTCGATCTGAGCGCCTTTTTTGAGCTCTTCAGCGGATGGTACCTTGATAATGTCGCTGGTGATGGGAGCAGAAACTTTCTTAGGCTTTGGAGGCTCTTCGATTCCAATCAGTTCCACTTCGAAAAGGAGAGTTGAATTGGGCGGGATATTTCGGTTCCCGTTTGGTCCATAGGCCAAATCTCCAGGGATGAAGAGTTGCCACTTGGAGCCGACCTTCATCAACTGCAAGGCTTCCGTCCAACCACGAATCACGCCCGTGACACTGAACTTGGCAGGAGTGCCACGTGAATAGGAGCTATCGAATTCCTTCCCATCGATGAATGTGCCACGGTAGTGCACGCTGACACGATCGGAGGCTGTGGGGATGGCCCCTGTGCCTTCGGTCAGGACTTTGTATTGAAGACCGCTACCCAGAGTTTTGACACCCTCCTTGGTTTTATTCTCCTCGAGAAAGGCCTTTCCTATTTCCAGGTTCTCAGCAGCCTGTTTATCGCGTTGAGCCTTTTGATTTTCACGCGCCAGATTGGTGACTTCCTGATAAACGGAGTTGATCTCACTATCATCCATCAAGCATTGGTCGTGGATGAAGTCCTTCATGCCATCCAGGAAGGTCTGCAGGTCCACATCAATGTTGTTCTGCTTCAGGATTCTCCCATAGTTGGCGCCGAGGCCGTAGCCGAGGCGTTTTTTCTGGTCTGCCAAGTCTTCCTTGGTCGCGGCTTGGGCAACCACCGTCGCAAGCCCCAAGATCATACATGCACGGATGATAAACTTCATGGATATCACTTCTTATTGTTTAGGTTAATACACTCAATCAAAATTTTCTGAGCGGTCATCTGTAGCATTTCAATGCCGGTGCGTCTAGCCCGGATATTTCATCAAAACCAGAAATCTCCAAAACTGGGTGACCATTTTGGAGAATGATCGATTTTGGGTAGCCAAGAGGTTCCTTTTT
>JAQCFT010000472.1 GCA_027619545.1 Verrucomicrobiota bacterium
TTGGCAATGAGTCCAGCGGGTAGATCACTCCGTCAATCCGAACGCGTGAGAATCCATCCGTTACCAACTGAGCCAGACGTTCGCGATGTTCACCCTTTCGGTTCTCGATCAATGGCGCCAGTAGCAGCAACCTGGTGTTTTCCGGTATGTTCAGGATTTGGTTCACCATGGATTGAGCGTGACTTCGTCCAACGGGTTTTTCGCACTTGATGCAATATTGCGTTCCAAGCCGGGCAAACAGAACTCGCAGGTAATCGTAGATTTCCGTGATCGTGCCAACCGTGGAACGTGGGTTTCTGCTGGCGGCCTTTTGATCGATGGAAATGGTCGGGGACAACCCTTTGATCGTGTCAAATTTGGGTTTCTCCATTTGCCCGATAAATTGCCGGGCGTAGGCCGAAAGGGATTCGACATAACGACGTTGTCCTTCCGCAAAAATCGTGTCAAAAGCCAAACTCGATTTGCCTGAACCCGCAACCCCGGTGATCACCACAAATTTCCTTTTGGGCAAATCCAGGTCGATGTTCTTGAGATTATGCTCGCGGGCACCCTGGATCTGGATGCAATCCAGTTCGATGGATTTGTGGCCCTGAATGCGTTTCTTGGATCGGGGTTTCATGTGCTTTCTGGAGTTCAGAATGAATCTAATCCAGAAACCATTGATGGTTTTATGAGGTTAAAGCAATCCCCTTTTTTACGGTGTGTCAAGGGCAGGTGTTTCACCTTGAAAGTTGGAAAAACTGCGCCTTTTCTTCTGTTGGCAAATGTACGGTGTTGACATCGTTTGACCACTCAACCGTTACATCGCTGAGTTTCCATTGAACCGGTGGTGTCAACGAAGGGGTAACAAAGAGATTCCAATCATCAGGGTCTCCATTCCAGGTCAAAATCAAACTCCCATTGATCAATTGCGTGACGAGTGTGGGAACGGTATCCGTGGCAGGCATGTAGCCTTCCAACCGATAACTTCCAGCCCAGTTCCCATACGTGTTGCTTTGCACTCCGTGGCGTTCGGATGCCTCGTATTGAGTCATGCCTGGGAGGATGATGGTTTTGACGACGCCTGTTTCACCTGGTGCGAGAATGCCTGCATGAACGGCTGCCTTGGCCAAGTTGGAATCGTCGGTATAAATGTCCGTGCCCCAGATGCTGCCATCGGTTGAACCGGTGATTTCGAACAAAAACACCTGACCCTGTGCGGACCTGAGTTGTACGATCCCTCCATCCGGTGGCACGGTCGGAACCAGTGGCAATCGGATATGGTCGGGAGGCGTGGTCTGGATTTGATCCAGCCAAACAGCGTCAAAGCCGGCATCTATGTTTCCGTCCTTTTGATAGGTCCATGCCAAGTCATTGGGACCTTCGTTCAGGTAGTAAACCAACTGTTGCCAGTCTGTTTCTCCCGAAATACTTGAGAGATTGTTGCCATTGATGGCAAAGGTGCATCTGTCGGCCCCTTCGGTGGAAGCCTTCCAATGGAAAATGAGATGAGCGGGACCAGGAATGGTTGTTGAGATCTGGGTTGCCTGATTGTGTGAAATATTTCCGGATTGAGCCGAAAATCCATCTTCAATGGCGACAGCCGATTGACCAAACCACGGGCGTTCCGTGTCCGTTGTCCAGGTTGTTTTGGTGTGATTGAGTGCGGTGGGTAGATCCGATAGAATCACCTGTGCATATGAAATTGCTGATACCCAGCCGGCGTCTTCATATAGGCTGACGTTGCCATCCTTTGCGTATTCCCAGCTGAGCTGATGGGTTCCCCAGCGTAAAGAACGGCTTTCCGTGCTCCAGTCGTTTTCACCGCCGATACTGGCCAGGACGTTCTCGCCATCGAGTAATCGAATGCGGTCCGAAGGTTCCGTGGACGATTTCCAGGCCCAACTCAAGAAGCCCGGACCTTCCACGGTCATGGTCATTCGGGTGGATTGTTGATGGTCGATGTTTCCGGTTTGGGCTGCGGGTTGGCCCTGATAAAGCTCTTTCTTTTGTCCAAACCATGGACTTACTTCGCTGGTCTTAATGGGGTGTGGTGCATAAATCAGTGCCTCCTCCAGGTCGATCAATTCCACCGGGATATAATTGACCTCATCCAGCCAAACCGCATCGGCGCCCCGGTCGACCGAGCCATCCTTGCGATATTCCCATGCAAGTTCATGTTCCCCCCAGCGTATGGGGATTCGCACTTCCTGCCAGTCCGTTTCACCGCTGATCCAGGTGACCGATTCTCCGTCCATGATCAGGATCAGTGAATCGGCTCCTTCAGAAGAAGCTTTCCAGAAATAGGAAAGTTCACCGGGGCCTCGCAAGGTAGTTTGAAGGCGTGAAACCTGTCCGTGCCCGATGGAGCCGCTTTGGAGAGCGGTTTCGCCGGATTTGGTTTCGCTGCTTTGGGTGAACCAGTTGGATTCTCCGCTCAGCGTCCAGGTGGTTTTCAGTCCCAGCGCCAGTTCGAATTCCTTTTGAAAGGAGGTGGTGCCTGAGCTGAGCGGGATTCCCTGGATGTTCGCGAATCCCTGGTTGTTTGAATCTGAGTTGCGTGACCAGGTGTCCGGATCGGAATCCATGACGGTATACAGACCAGGTGGCAAAATCTCGTAAGGCCTGGCATCCCAATTTGCATTGGGGGTGTTGTTTTGACCAGCACGAGGAGTGACGTTCCAGGGACCGAAAGTCGCGCCTTGTTCGTTTTTCAGCGAGAGAATGCCGGGAGTCGCACCGGATCCAAAATTCCAATGGTAAGTGCTGATAAAAGTGATCAATGCGAATTCCTTGATTTCGAACCGGGTGGGGGAGGTAGGGCCGTTGAGAACGGCGGCTTTGTTGTTGTTGTCAAAAATCGTGATGGGGAATTGATTGTCCGATTTGACAATTTGATTCGCCAACACCACACCTCGGACCGTCACAAAACCTTTATTGCCGGAACCATTGTTTTGCGACCATGTTGACGGGTCGGAATCGATCACTGTATAGACACCCATTGGAAGCAGGATGTTGGGGCGGGTATCCCAGTTCGCTCCAACCACATTTCCCTGCCCGTCGCGCCCACTTGCGTTCCAGGGGCCGTAGGTGATGCCTTCAGCGGAACGG
>JAQCFT010000473.1 GCA_027619545.1 Verrucomicrobiota bacterium
GTCATCGATAAAAATGGTATCCTGAGTGAGCTTGAAGTTCGAAATTTTAACACCTGCGCCCAAATGGGCATGGGAACCCAAAATGGAATCGCCGACATAGTTAAAATGAGGTGCCACGGCATGATTGAACAAAATGCTGTGTTTGATCTCGGTGGCATTGCCCACCACACAGTGATCGCCAATGATGACGTTTTCGCGGATGTAGGCATTGGCTCGAATCTGGCATTTTTTACCGATGATCGCAGGCCCCAGAATAGTGGCGCCGGGTTCGACAACCGTCCCTTCGCCGATGAACACGTTTTCACCGATGAACCCGGGTTGGCCAATGGAAGTGTGCAACAACTCGGGTCGAACCGTTTTCTCAACGTATTCCTTCAGCCCCTTCAGTCCTTCCCAAACGCGGGAAAGATCGGCAAACAAACTGGCGTGCTCTGTTTCCTCTAGATTTAAAAAATGCTCCGGTCTCAGCATGGCGCACATCCTACGTATCCTCTGATCAATGAAAAGTGAAAACAGGTGCAGCAGCTTACAAAAATGACGAAAGTCGCTTGCAGCCGATGACGCCATTTTCTCGATATTGAGAAATCTCCGGACTCAGTGAGTAAATCTTTCACCCACCACAAACCCTGCACACAACATATCCAACTCTTTAACAGAAACTTACACAAAACCACAACACAACCTCACAACAAAGAAATCCATTCAGTGTTGTTATTGGCAGCTTTTTTGCTATGTCACACGAAGGAAATGATTAGGATTGGCACAGCTTGGAAGGATATGAGGATAGAATCTACATTCGAATCTCGAACAACCACAGGACACCGGTACAACCTTACAGGAGGGGTGTCTCTCATGGCTTACATGATTTTGATCAGCCTGGCCCCATGCTTATCAGCCCAAAAACCGGCACCTCTCCCGGCTGCTCCAGTGGCATTTAAAGGCAAGGCGTCAGAAGGTAAAATTGAACTGTCATGGAACCACTCGTCGAGGCGCACCTTGACCGGGTTTGAATTGGAAAGATCCATTTCCCCTGAAAACCCCGAAGCACCGATCAGCCTGCCCATTGATGCGGATACTTATACAGATGAAAGGATCGTGGATGGCCTGTCCTACACCTATCACCTTTACGCACTTCAGGGGGACACAAAAAGCGAACCCGCCAGCCTCACCATCACGGGTATAGGAGCCTCCATTCCCACACCTACGGATCCACCACCAAGTCCTGAGCCCAATCCCAAACCCAGCCCCAATCCCAAACCGAATCAGGAAACCGATCCAACACCCGTCATCAAACCCCGCATCGTCCGGCAATCGGGATCGGCGGTACTGCTTCCAGGCGTTACGGCAACCTTGATCGTTGAAGCAGAAGGAACGGCTCCGTTGGAGTATCAGTGGCTTTACAACGGCATTGAACTTTCGAATGCCACGGAAGCATTTCTGCAAATAAGCAATTTCAACGCAGGCACCGTGGGAAACTACGTACTGCGCGTGACAAATTCGGCGGGCTCCGTCCTTTCCAATTCCATGAGACTGGACCTGAATGCCAATCAAGGGCAAAGCATTGTGGAAATTACCTGGGACGCCAGGTTTGAAAGTGCCGACGGAAACAACAGCGAGCCCGTGGGCGTCTTCCACCAGGGGAGTGGAGCCCTTGTCGCCGGCACCTTCAACCAAAAGGACAGTGAGAACAGGGATTTTCTGGTCATTAGCTATGATTCCAGCGGGACACAGAATTGGGCCGTGCGTCCGACATTCAATGACAACAGTCAGGAAACAGCCGAACATGCTTTGATGGACGGCTCGGGGAACATCATCGTCGGGGGTGTCACACTGGTAAATCCGGCCGATTTGGTGGACGAAATATCCACTGACTTACCTCAAGGACCTGTTCAATTACCATTCATCGCTTCAGTAGGAACCGGTGGCGGCATCAACTGGACCTTTACGCCACCAGTCTCACCCAACGATATCGTGGAGACGGTTGGCATACAAATGGATCAAAGTGGAACACTTTACCTGCTGGCGAACATCTTCTCGGAAGCAGTTCAAGGCATGGTGTTGCAGCCGATCGACATCAGGTCGGGAGAACCGGGTGAGCCCATCTGGTCGGATCCGAAGTCACCCTTTTTGGCGGAAGCCATGGCGGTTTCTGCAAATGGACGCATCTACGTTCTGGGTGTGTCGAGCACTAATGGGGGTGGATTGGAAGTAAGATGCTACCGTCCCAATGGGCGCATGGACTGGGCAACCAACCTCGCGAGCCTTGGCTATTCACTTTTTGCTCCGGATAACATCCTGTTGGACCCAAGAAATGCCCTCTATCTGATCGGCACCACTGTCAGCGCCGAAACCGGTGCCAACATTCAAATCATCCATTTGAATTCCGACGGTTCCAATCACTGGCAAAACCATATATCCTTACAGGGAATGACAAACGAGATCCCTGAAGTTGCCATCGTGGACTCAACCGGAGCCCTGATTGTTGCCGGCACAACAAGCGCCTCAAACTCGAACCCTCAAATCATCATAGGGAAATTTCTTCCGACGGGGGGTGCGGCATGGGCCAGCGCGATACCCGCCTCTTCACCGAACCAGCCGGATCAGGTAACGGACATCGACCTGGATGCGGGTGACAACATTTACCTTTCAGCCATCCGGACCGCCGCGGACTCCGGTCAGGACTTTGCATCGCTTGCCTTTTCCCCTACCGGTGCACTCGCCTATGAAACACGCTTCCAGGAACCGGGAAACACGTTTGAAGAAGCAACCCATATCGACTCGGATTCAAGCGGAAATGTCCTCATGACCGGCTACGCCATCGTGGACAACCAGCCGCAGATCATTACGGTCAGACAGGCACCCCGAGCCACCGAGCCCAATGAAATTCCCGAAGTAAGTTGGAACGACCAGCTTTTTCAAAAACCGGTGATAGCGCCGGGGAAATGGACTCTGGAATTGGATGCAAAGGATCCTGACGGAAACATCACGAAGGTCGAATTCCTCGAAGGCCTGAACGTTTTGTCAACCGATACGGAAGCTCCCTTCACCTATGAATTTTCTTCAGAAACAGCTGTCACACGAC
>JAQCFT010000060.1 GCA_027619545.1 Verrucomicrobiota bacterium
AGTCTTAGCGCCTTTGCGAGAAAAAGGGTTGAAGGGTGCAGATTCAATATTGACCATTAAATTCAGTAAAGCGATTGGTCACGTTGAATGAAAATGGAATCGAACCTTTAAGTGGCTACAAGGTTTTCGTTGGGTGCTGTCATTTTATCGCCAAGACGCCAAGGCGCGAGGGCGCAAAGGAACATGTGACAGAGAATGGGGTAGGAAAGATATTGGGTAAATTGGTGTTTCGAATGCTCCTTGATATGTGGGATCGTATCCAGAGCGGTGCCGTGATCCCCGCAGTCCAAAGTTTGTGCCTTGCCTATGAATCTTTGCGTGAATGGTTGGGATGTCGATCAAGGCATTGGAAAAACATTGTTCGAAATGATTCTTGGCTTCATGATCCTTAGCCATGCTTCTTGCGGCAGTGTTAAGAGATGTCCATCAGGTGGTGGAAGTCATGGGATCGCCCAATCTCAACAGGGTCATTTTACATCCCTGATCATTGGAACCATTCAATCACATGAAATCGCAATACACATTTTATAGGTGGGTCATTTGTCTTGTCCTGATAATTGCCGGGGGGGGCATGAGAACTGTCTTTGGGCAGGATTTACCTTTTTCCGCCAGCGGAAAACCCATCGACCTTTCGCTGCGAATGGAAGTGGCACGGGCCATTGACCGGGGAAATCAATGGCTCATGCAGCATCAATCTGAGGCCGGCCATTGGTCGGATGCCGATCATCCTGCCGTGACCGGTTTGGCTTTGGTCGCATTGCAGCGTGATCCGGTGGAGAACCATGCCGAGAAGAAGGAGCCGGTTGTGGCCAAGGGATATGATTACCTACGGTCCTGTGCCCAGCCTGACGGCGGCATTTACCGTATCGAGATGCTTCAGAATTACCATACTGCGGTTTCCATGATGGCTTTTTTGATGCGGTCGCATCCGGATCATGAAGGGATCCTTCGCAGGGCTCGACAATTTGTGATCCGAGGTCAGCAGGATCTGGGGGAAGAGGGTGCCATTGATGACCCTTTGGACGGTGGAATTGGTTACGGGACTTCTTACACGCATTCCGATCTTTCCAACACGATGCACGCATTGGAGGCACTTTATTTTTCACGGCATCTTGCGGAGGACGCGAATGAATCGACGGATACATTGAATTGGGAGGCTGCACTTCATTTCCTTGAACAATGCCAACAATTGCCTGAGCACAACAAGGGCGAATGGGTATCCAGGAAACCGGAAGATCGGGGGGGATTTGTATGTTTTCCCGGTAACAGTAAATCTGGTGAGCATCCCGAGGAGAATGGTGTGGTTGCTTTGCGATCCTACGGAAGTATCAGCTATGCGGGTATGTTGAGTTATATTTATGCCGATCTGGATCGGTCCGACAAACGTGTGGAGGCCGTTCTGGATTGGTTGAGTCAACATTTCACTTTGGAAGAGAACCCGGGGATGGGTGCCCAGGGATTGTACTTTTATTATCATACCATGACCAAAGCACTGACGCTTGCCCGGGTCAATCAGATTGGCGATGTGGCATCCGGCAAGCATGACTGGCGTCACGAACTTGCCCTCAAACTATTGGATCTGCAGCAGGGCGATGGCTCTTGGAAAAATGACAACGGACGTTGGTGGGAGGGCGACCCGGCTTTGGCCACCAGTTATGCCCTCCTGACCCTGGAGATCATTTATCAGGGTTTATAGGGATGTTGTGACTGGATGGAGTGACCGTTGAGTTTTCATTGAGCCAGTTGATTTTGGCCATGAGCAGATCACCTCGAGCCCCATCCCTTGGGATCCATTCCCCAACGGTCAATATCGAACTCAACGGGGAAATGTTGGTGAGGTGGAAGTTGCCCATCAACGCCACCTGATCCGGTTCCAGGACGCCGTCCCCGACCAAAGGCAAGGCAACACGTTCGCTGGATCGGATGAGTCTCCGGGTCGTTGGATCGAATCTTGCCAGCCACAATGGGGATCGCCAACGGATGACATTTTCATTGGATGCATCCTTGCGGGTGTAAACGAGAAACAAACCATCCGAGTGAGTGAGCCAGTGTTGTTGTGTGGTGGACATTTCCAGGGCTTCGCCGTCATCCCACGCCCAGTAATCTTTGGGATTCCAGTGTAAACCATCCTCACTGACGCTCATATACCCACGACCATCTTCCGCACGAATGGTGAGATAGAATTTTCCTTGGAATTGAGTGAGAGAAGGTTCCAGTAAACCTCGTCCATGCGCATGGTCAATGGATGGTCCCACTTCAAGAATTTTAAGAGTTTCACCATCGAATGAACAACGTGCCGTGGCAACAGATCGGGCTGCGGACTTTGCCCCAAAGCTCAATGCGAGGAGAATGTCCCCATCCGGTAGCACGATGCGTTGACCGCAGTTGTTGGTGTAGATGAACGCTCCGCGCGGATCATTCCATTCAAGAACCCGTCGTTCCGACCAGTCCCCGTCAGCAGATCGAACTGAATAAACCGGGTAACGTGACAGTTGATCGTTGGATGAAAACTTGGGTCCCCTATAGAACACTACATGGCCGAGGGCGAGGACAGTGTCGGTTTGTGGGTGATGCTCAGGGACAACATCGCAGACACCTGCCATGAGTCCGGAGTGTGATGCAACGGGCTTTCGGTCCAGAGCCGGTATGATCTTTGGATCCGTCCAGGATGTCCCTTCGTCACTTGATTCACTCCACTGGACCGGACCAAAATAATCGCTGCCCCCGATTTCCTGCAGTGTCATTAAAATCCTTTCAGGGTGACTTGCTGTTTTCGGTAACCGACACGCCCGGGGGTGGAACCAGGTGATCGCATCTCCTTACCGGTTTGATCGAAGCGTGTGTTTGGTGATGGAATCGATGAGGGGTTCGATTTTGGATTGGGTTTGCTGGGCTGACGATGAGACAAGGGCTCCCGAAGCCCACACCATTGCCAGAAATGAGATCTTCATCGAATGCATGCATCTTTTCTAGGGCTGAAAGGGCATAGAGACAAGGCAGGATTACTTTTTGGGGCGATTCAGGGTGGTGGGATACCGACTGCATTTTGGTTTGGCTGAACTGCTGCTCGGCTGTGGCGCGTTCATCATCACTGGAACCTTCCATCTCCTCGCCACGTTCGTGGACGCGCGGCAGCGCGTCCCTACCAATCCGGGCGCTTTGCGCTGGTAGGGACTTGCTGCTGCAAGTCCGCGACGTGTAATGAGGTGAATAATATCCGTTGGGCATCCATGCGAGGTGTGAGCTGCCGGCTCAAATTAATAGTCCGCGAGACGTTTCAGGCTTTTGGATCCACTTCTCGCGCTCGCGGCCCCGCAGCAGCGGTGCCCTGCCAATCGGTTCTCCAACCAGATTGAATGACTCCCATCTATTTGAGGGTGGTATATTCTTGCTTGACGGTTTTTGTGCGGAGGGTAATTTTATCCCATCGTGAAAAAACAATCTGTTCATAAAACTGTACGTGGCTTTACGCTGATCGAACTTCTTGTCGTCATTGCTATCATTGCCATCCTGGCGGGAATGCTGTTGCCTGCCTTGTCGAAAGCCAAGACCAAGGCTCAGGGCATCAAATGCATTAGCAACAACAAGCAGTTGGTACTAGGATGGACATTGTATACGGTCGATTTTGAAGACCATTGTGCCAACAACTTCACGATTCCCGGCACTCAGCAAGCCATCACCTCAGGAAGATTCAACAATTGGGTGAACAATGTCATGACATGGGGAGCCGGGGGGTCCATTGATGATCGAAGTGTCACGAATAAATTATGGGTGCAGAACGGGGTGCTTGGCCCCTACACGGATGGAGCTATTGGTATCTACAAATGCCCGGCCGATCATTTTTTAAGTCAGGCTCAGAAGAAGGCGGGATTCCAGGAGCGTTTGCGTAGCATGTCCATGAACGCCCTGTTTGGTCGGTCGAACAACGATGCGAACGATAATACCGTGAAAGGGAAAAGCTGGGCCTTTGGCGGTCAGTATCGTCAGTTCATCAAGACATCGGATGTAGTACAACCGAGCCAGACTTACCTGACACTTGATGAACATCCTGATTCCATCAATGACGCTTTCTTTGTCACTGATCCAAATGTCAATAACTGGCAGGATCGTCCCGCTTCCTATCACAACGGTGCCGCAGGATTTTCATTTGCCGATGGTCATGCCGAGGTGCATAAATGGCTCAGCAATGCTTCCGTTTATCCCGTTGAATACAGTTATGGTGCAGTGAAGCCCTTCGACGCCGCAGGTAAGAAAGACATGGCATGGTATGCCGAACGCATCCAGCTCATTCCATATCGTTGAGATCTCCTGGATCTGAATAGGGGATCGTGTATTGGCGGTTGGCTTCCATTTGATCCATGTGGATGAGGCGACCGTTAGGCCATTGGACTTTTACATGTTTCACGACTGTAGATTTTCCCAATCCAAAGTGAATCTTCTGGCTATGCTGTGAGCGGTAGGTATCCCCATTGACCAGTTCTTTGATGCTTTTTTGATTTCCAGTTTGGATGGTGATTTGCAGACCGGTGGGAAAGGGGATGTTCGGGCCGGCTTCAGGTTGGAAAGTAATCCAGTTTCCGGTTTCCGGCATGCGATTTAAGTAAACTTGGAGAGACTCTTTGATTTCGGGCCAGATCTGGTATTGGATTAAAACTAGATCCATTCGCCCGTCTCCGTTCAGGTCTTCGGCGACCACGTTGCGGGTGTCGGTCTGGAGGCCAACGCCCCATAGGTGGCCAACATCCAAAAAGGAGTTGCCTTCTCGATTGAGATAGAGGCGATTACTTTCGTAACCGCCGTAGGATTGGTCTTTTCCTCGTGTTTCAGCGAATTTTTCTTTGAAGTAGAGATAGGCTGCCGTGTTTTTGTTTGAATCAGCGACGAAGGCATCGTGGAGCCAGTATTCGGATTCATAATCCCGGACGGATTGCCCGCTTTCCAGACCATTTCCAATGTAGACATCGGGATATCCATCATTGTCAAAATCCGCCGCGCTGCATCCCCATGCCCAACCTGCTCGGGTGATGGATGCACTGAGGTTGTTCTGTATGTAGTTTCCCTCTGGAGTGGAAAGAAACAAGCGGTTGCCATGTGCCAGGCGTGCTCTGGCGGTGGGGTCGTTGGTCAGGCCCGGTCGATGGATGCCCAAATGTTCCAAGCGGTCCACAGTGGGGGAAGTCATGCCGATCATGAGCAGGTCATGTTTTCCATCCGTATTGAAATCTCCCAGGGCATGCGCCATTCCAAAACCGAGGGTTTCTCCGAACACCGAAGGAACCGGGGGATTGAACTGACCGGAGCCGTCATTCAGGTAAACATCCAATCCGGCGAAATCACTGACGACGACCAAATCAGGCCCGTTGATGCCATCCATGTCGGCCAGCGAGGCACTGTAAATGCGGCGGTTTCGTTTGGCTTTGGGAAGTGCTTGATTCGTGATATCTGTGAATTGCAGGTTGCCATCGTTGCGAAGCAGGTAGAACGGATGACCATCGTTGGCATCCCAGAAAGGCGTCGGAAGTGACCCTCCTTCGTAGGGAATGCGGTATTGCCCAAGAAAAACATCTTGATCCCCATCCCGATCGATATCCCCGCTTGAAAGCACCATGGGGTATTCGATGTCTTTTGAGCTCGGGCGTAGCATGATCTCGAATTGATCGAACACACCCGATCGCGAGCCTGGAATGACAACCAGCCCTTCATGTTTGTGACATAAGAAGTCCGCGGCTCCATCGTTGTTCAGATCGGACAAGACGGCTGTGGAAAGTAGTCCCGGCGGGAAAGTGCAAAGTGGTGTGCTTGCCACTTGATCCTCATCGTTGAGTCGTAAAACCAGGTTCTTATTGGCGAGGATTATTTCTGATCGCCCGTCTCCATCCAAATCGTAAACCAGCATCGGATCGATGGCATGAGCATTGGTGGGAGGGGGGATGGTTGCGTCATACACGAGTTCTAATGGCGGGGATCCCTGTGAGACGATGCATTGGAGCTGGCGGGTGTCCATCTTGATCAAAACGGGACGAGACTGATCGTTCTCTTCTCTGAGTTCCCATTGAATGATCAAGGGGCCTTCCACCATCAAGCGCTGCTTGTCTTGTTGTTGGGTGAGGGTCGCCCGAAAATAAAACTCACTCCGATATGGATCCGGTGATGGATCGAATTTGATGTGCCGGAATTCGATGGTGTTCAATTCCCATCGTTCTTGCTTCCAGTGTTCGATCCAATCTTTCCATTCTTGTTGACTGAGTGCCTTGATGGTGTCTGCTTTTTTTAACCTCTGAATGTGGTGTCGTTCGATTGCTTCGAATTCGATCCAGTTGCCTAGAATGACGTCTGGGAGGTCGAGGTTTTGAATGGCTGTTAATTTGGAGCCAGACGCGTTGATTTGATCCCACCACTGTTCCACGATGCGGCTCAACGATTGTGCGATCATTTCCTCACTCCAAAGCGTGTTGTCCATGATCTGTTCCCGTTCCTGAATAGCCGCGACCTGGTCACGGACCTCCTGGTTGATGTCCTGACGATCAATGGACGTCGGTTTCGTAGCTGTTGAATTGGGGTGATTCTGGAAGATTATCCAGATTCCAATGCCAACCATCAGCAATCCCAAGAGCCATTGTTGCGCAATTCTTTGCTTCATGAAACAGCTGATATCATCCATGGTTCTGCCGGTTTAGACAAGTTTGGGATAATCTGATCCCAATGCCCGGTTGCATTCGGATTATCATTTATCGGGCACCTATCGTGGCAGCATGGTTGACAAGTTGCGGGGGCTTTTGGATCAACGTGAAGATGCTTCATTTAAAGCCCGTTAGTCAGGAGATGGTTAGCTAATGTCAATTAGGCGGGTCTTTAATCCTTCGGCCTTGGCGGCTTTCGCCTGGCGTTCATCGCATGTGACAAAAAGCTCAGCCTGATAACAGATAGCAATCGAGATATGTATCAGGTCCAGGGTACGGCAACCGAGTTTTTCACTTTGCAAGGGAAGGAACTTGAGTGTTTGATCAAAACATTCAAGCCATCTGATTTCGGTTTCGATAAGGAGAGACTTTTGTATCCAAGTTTCGAGTTTGGCAATTCCGGCCGCCTTTTCCCTCCGAACGACGTCCTTTTTGGCTCCGTTGTTACGGGCGATAAACGCCTTTTGTGCTAAAGCGGATTCGACCTCCATTTGGTGGATTTGCGTAAATGGTAAACGCGGTCGGTTGAGATGCCGGTAAAGACCTGCTGCAGTCACACTGCCCGGTTCTGAAACGAGCAATTTCATGATGAAGGAAGTGTCTGCACAAACTTTCATCGGCGATTTTGAATGACAATCTCGGCGAGATTGTAGGTTGATTTTGGCTCTGTCAAGAGCAAATCAAGTTCGGCGTCAATGTCCTTGGCACGGGAATCTTCATCCGCTTCAGTGGCTGGACTTACTTTCCAGAGGGGTTTGCCATGATCCGTAACCAGGAAGGAATCACCAGCTTCGGTCATGCGTTTGACTTTGCGGGTCTCACGCACCAACTGGCGTAATGTGATTGTTGTCATATGTCAGACATTAATGTCTGACATGTGCGGAGTCAATGGGATGTTCGCTGTTCTCAAACGGATTTCGCAGGTAGACCGGACTTTCTCGATCCGCCCATGAGTGATAGTGATGCGGCGGTCGCGTGTGGGATAGTGCAGGTTTTTCCAGAGTGAGGTGAAATGTAGAGAGGGGATGCTTCAATGGGCCTGTCCAGAGGACCCGATCTATCGGGTGCGATTATTTCCACGGGGTAAACCTATCAAAACCACAGAGGACACTGAGCTCACAGAGAGTTGCAATAAATTAGTGTAAAAAGTGTTACCTCTGCTCTCTGGGTCCTCCGTGGTTAACAAAAAACCATTCACCCCGCACTTTTAATCGTGCCTCATCAGGTGGAATACCCCCTGTTTCACTTGCTTCGGAAGTGTTTCCTCTTTACGCTCCGTGGAGCTCACTGATCAACTATCATGCGTGTATTATCAGCAGAAATTATTTTGACGGCCTTTTGTTTGATTGGCTCCAGCATGGGGATTAAAGCTCAACAGGAGGTGAAGAGTTCTATATCCAAGGGCGTCGTGTGTGTGGAAACGGACGATGCCATACAGGTTAGTGTGGACGGGAAGCCGGTGCTTACTTATAACAAGGCCACTTTGACCGGTCCGGTTGGAACCGAGTCGTATTACGCTCGTAGCGGGCATATTCATCCCATCTATAATCCTGCCGGGCAGGTGGTGTCCGGAGATTTTCCTTCGGATCATTTGCATCAGCATGCCTTGTTTTTTGCCTGGACCAAGTGCGAGTTCGAAGGGCATCCGGTGGAGTTCTGGAATCAGAAACTGGAACTTGGGCGTGTTCAGCATGACAAAGTGTTGTCGGTTGAAAGCGGGGAAACCGAGGGAGGCTTTTCGGTTCAAATGCTTTATCTGGACACAAAGGATGAGGATCATCCCAAACCGGTGTTGCGCGCGACATGGACTGTGCGTGTTTACAATGATTCCAAAGAATCTTTCCGATTTAACATCACCTCCAAGCATGAATGCGCCAGTGATTCACCTTTGAAGATCGAGGAATATCATTATGGAGGAATGGCGATTCGTGGGAGTAATGAGTGGATCGATACCGATCTCGGCAATCGGATTCAAGATCTTGAAAAAGCTGCTCGAGAGCATCCTGATAAAACGTTGCCATCCCTGTATCGGCATTACGATTATTTGACCAGTGATGGGAATGCCTGGAAAGAGGGCAATCATAGTCGTCCCAATTGGGTGAGTTTGCATGGCAAGCTAGGAGGAAAGCCAACAGGGATTGCTGTATTGTCGCACTCTGACAATTTCAGGTCTCCACAGCCAGTTCGATTGCATCCATCGATGCCGTATTTTTGTTACGCGCCGATGTTTTTGGGTGAGTTCGAAATTGCTCCCGGCAAGCCCTATGTCTCCACTTACCGTTATGTGGTGCATCTGGGGGCTCCTGATGCCTCAATGCTGGATAAGGAATGGCGTCGTTTTAATGATGAGAGATGAACTGTGGCAAATTTCATTGATTCCGGTTCTGACGGATAAGATGCGGTAATCGAGAAACTCTCCGTTCCTCTGTTCGTTGTTTCCACATCAAAAGAACCTTTCCGTCCTCGCGCCTTTGCGTCCTGGCGATAGCAACCGGGCAGCCATTCCAAACCCTGCGTTTCAGGCAGGTTCAGTTTGAACTTCGTTTAACGCGAACAAACACTATGCTGAAAATTGACGATTTCAGCGTATTAAAACCCTTCATTTTTCTTTGCAAAGGGGCCAAGAACGCGGAGGGCGCGGAGTTTTTGTATAGGATATTCGGTGGCAGGTTATTGTGAGGGAAAGGGAAAAGAAACAGCGACGCCGAATGGTGTTGGTGTCGCTGTGATTTGACATGAGAGCCACATTCTTGCGAATGCGGCTAATATTTTCGAGTGCGGCTACTGTTTTCGAATGTGGCTATGGTTATTGAGTGCGGCGGAAGGTTCGGACAACTTTTTTGCCGGTGACTTCTCTTGTGCCTTGACCGGTGGTGATTTCGCCCTTCATGGAGTCTCCATCAATGTTTCCTTTGAAAGTCCAGGTGAATTCACGATCGCCAAAGCTGGATGTTGCCTTGAAGGCCAGTTGGTTGTTTTCGAGTTTCACGTCTTCGATGGGCAGTGAACCGTAGAGACCACTCATGTCTCCATTGATTCTCAGGCGTTGTTCCGAGGATCTTCCGTTAAAATCGCTGGTGAGGTTCCAGGTGCCGATGGCAGCTGCATTTTTGCGTTTTCCAGTAACTTCCGCTTCTCCCCGGTCGGATTTGGAGACGCCTGTCAGCTCGTTGCCCCGGATGGTGCCTGTAAAGGTCATTTCCCATTTGGTGTCCTGATTTTCAATAATGCGTTTAAAGGATAGTTCACCTCGGCTGTAATTGACATCGGATACCTTTGCCGTGCCGCGTTGGCTGGTCCAGGTGCCAGCCAGGTCGCCGGAATCATTCGAGGTGAGATCGAGTGTGCCGGTATATTCCCGTTCTCCCGCTTTGATGGTCATGGCCCAGCTTCCAACGGCGCGTGAAACGCGTGGGGCACGTTCGCCGGTGATTTTTGTGTCGCCCTGATCGCTGGACATCGTGCCGCTTAGTTTGCCGTCGGCAACGGTGCCTTTGAATTTGGAGGTGATTGCTCCGTCCCGTCCCATGCGGGTGAGGGTGTATTGCAGTTGACCGTCTTCCAGAGAGATATCCTTCAGAGAGTTGATACCGAAAAAGTTGATGGAGTCGCCTGTGAGGTTGCCGTCCTGATCCCGTGAAAAACTGAGAATGGACTGAAAAGTCATTTCTCCAAACTGAGTTTCAATGTTCCAGTCTCCGTAGATGCCACGTCCTTGGGCGAAGCCTGTTGATGGGAAGGATGTGATGGCAAACAATGCCAGCGCTATCAAGCAGCCAATGCTGCGAACTTTATTATGCTTCATGGTAATGCATAGATTATAAGGTGGTTGTTTAAATTAAATCTACCCGGACCTTTCGTATGATTTGCGTGCAGACCGGGGTATCATGCGATACGACCCCAAATGCTCGAAAAGGGTTACCGAAAAGTTAGCTGAATATGTGTGGCGGGAATTTTGTAGGGCGGTGGGAGATTTTCTTTTTGAATTCCTGCGCATTCCGACGAATGATATGAGCCATGTATACCCGCAACCAGAAGCCCCTCGCAGGTCAGGACACCGGCGTTTTGTCCTCCGCAAGTTCGACACGTCCATTTCATCATTTCCGGACCACAAGGCCGGGTTGGGAGCAATGCCTATTGTGGACTCTGCTCATTGGCTTTGCTGTTGGAGCAGGTGGTTATTCTTTGAACGTGGAAGCCAAGCCTCTCAAGGTGTTTGTTTTGGTTGGTCAATCCAACATGCAGGGGCATGCGCATGTCCGCACCTTGGAGCATGTTGGCATGGACCCTGAAACCGCACCGATTCTCCATGATTTGACCGATTCCAATGGCAAACCCCGAGTGTCGGAGAATGTTTGGATTACCTATCTTTCTTCACAGGGGGTTGTCAGTGGGCAACTCACGGCTGGATTTGGGGCAAGCGAGGAGAAGATCGGGCCGGAATGGAGTTTTGGTGTCTTTATGCAGAAAATGCTCGATGAACCCATCCTGCTGATCAAGGCTGCCTGGGGTGGCAAAAGTCTGAATACGGATTTTCGATCGCCGAGTTCCGGTCCTTATGTTTTTAACTCTGGGCAATTGGAGAACTTCACGAAGCAAGGTAAGGATCTTGACGCCATTAAACGGGAAAAAGCAGAAGCTACCGGGCACTATTATCGTGAGACGCTGACGTTCGTTAAAAAATCGTTGAATCAGATCCAGGAAATTTGTCCTGATTACAAACCTGATGAAGGATACGAATTGGCCGGTATGGTCTGGTTTCAGGGATGGAACGACATGGTGGATCGAGGGGCATACCCCGAGCGTGACAAACCCGGCGGCTATGATGCTTACAGCGATGCTTTGGCGCATTTTATCCTTGATGTGCGCAAGGATCTTGAGGCTCCGAAGTTACCTTTCGTGATTGGAGTTTTGGGGGTGGGTGGTCCAGTTGATCTGTATCTGCCCGGGCAGCAACGTTACAAGGGGATTCATCAAAACTATCGCGATGCGATGGCGGCTCCCGCAAGTATGCCTGAATTCCGGGGCAATGTTGCGGCCGTTTTAACCGAGCTTTATTGGGATCAGGAATTGACTCGATTGAGAGCTCGTCAAAACGAAATCAATCAGCAAGTGCGAGAAGCTCAGTCAGAAAAATCCCTTTCACGGGAGGAACAGGAGAAGTTGCGCGAGCAATTGAGCAAGGAAGCGTTTACAGCAGAGGAACTGCTGGCTTTGGAAAAAGGAGTGTCCAATGGCGAATACCATTACCTCGGTTCGGCAAAAATTTTAACCCAGATTGGAAAAGCTTTTGCGGAATCGATGGCCTCGTTGCTTCATGTGGACAAGTGAAGATAATGGGTGCTTTTGAGTGCAAATTTTGCTGCGTGGATTTCAATGAATCTCATGATGAAACGGAGTGATTCCCTTTGATCTTTTGCTCATAGTGTGCATGATGGGGGGCATCACAAGGAATTGATCATGAAAATCTCCTATAGTCACACTTTTCGGTTTGCGACCATTTCGAAATACTTTGCTTACGTTTTTTTATTGGTGGTCGTGTTTGAGTCAGGGCCTCAACGCGGCTCCCACGATGAACCTCATGATGGCACTTCGACTGTGGGGCGGCTTGACGCGTTGAGGAACCGCAACGCGCTGGTCGGTTCGATCCGATCTGCCAACAGATTATATTCTTCCGCGCAATCCCTGAAGCACTTGATTCCAGGAGGCACTCGCCCCATCGGCATGGTACATTACCCGATGCTCCAAGTTGGGGGGCCTCAGGGCCGGAAATCGGTCCCGGTCGATCCCCCCCATGCATGGAACGCGGAGCAGTCCAGAAATCTGGCTAAGTTGCATTGGGCGAGCGGAAAGCAGGTGAGGGCGCGCGGGAGATCGCAAAATGGTACTGTTCAGTATTTAAAAGGATGGTGATTGGGAGAAGCTGCGGAGAGGGCGAAGCCGGGTTACACCCTGGAAGAAACAACCGCGTTGAAGCTTTTGGAAAACAACAAGGACTTGTTCATGATCGATCAGCCAGAAGCGGAATGGAAAGTTTCCTCATCAGGAAAAGATGATTTAGGGCTCACCCAAGTTCATATGCGGCAGATATACAAGGAACTTGAGGTGTGGCCGGCTACCTTGACTGTACAGTTGGATCCCCAGGGAAACGCGCGGCTGGTAACGGCGGCATATGCTCCAACTCCGCGAAATCTGGATGTTGTGCCTACACTCGATCAGGATGATGCATCTCATATCGCGTTGAATTATCTCCGCGACGAGCATCTGTCCTTTTCGCATGATGCGCAAGTTGAGGAACAGCGTCTATTGGTGTATGCCCCGATTGTGGAGGACGCATCTCTTGCTTATTCCATCGAACTGCATGCCGGTAGTGGTGTGGACTGGCTTGTGATGGTGGAAGCTCATACCGGTGAAGTGCTCGCTTCCATCAATCAAGTTTGTTCCGCAGCGGCTCAAGGTTCCGGTATGGATGCGGGAGGGCAGACCCAGACCATTGAATTATGGCAAGAAGAGAATGTTTTCACCATGGTCAACACCACCAAACCCATGTTTGATGCCCAACGTTCCGATCCTCCATTTTACCAAACGACCTTTGGTGGCATCAGTATTTTTGATGCAAAAGGAGTCAATCCCCAACAGGATCCGCAGGCCTTCAATCCTCAGCCGGTCACATCGACCGATGCTCATTCCGGGTTTGGACCGAATGCCGTCAGCGCATCGGTGAATCTTGCCAAAGTGTATGATTATTATCAAAAGCAGCATCAGCGCAATTCCATTGACGGACAGGGCGGCAGCATCATTGGGATCATCAACGTTCCCATTGACAACGCTTATTGGCAGAACGATCTGATTACGTTTGGCAATCTGAACAATTGGGCGCATACATTGGATTTTGCAGCGCACGAGATGACACATGGGGTCATCGAAAAGACTGCCAATCTGGTGTATCAGAACCAACCGGGAGCCATGAATGAGGCATTTGCGGACATTTTTGGTGAATCGGCGGAAGCGTTTCATGAAGGAGGCACGCCGGATTGGAAACTGGGTTCGCGTCTGACCCGGCCACTTCGTGATATGCGTGATCCTGCCAGTGTGGAAATTGGCAATGGCCGTCGTTATCCAATCAAAATGAGCGAAATCATTGCACCGAACGATCCGTATCTGGACAATTTTCAGGGACGTGACAATGGAGGAGTTCACCTCAACAGCAGCATCATCAACTTTGCCTATTTTCAACTGGCGGAAGGTTTGCCGGGCGCCGTCGGTATTCCGACCGCTGAACGCATTTTTTACCGAGCATTGACCACGAAACTTCAGAAGCAATCCCAGTTCCTGGATTGTCGTATTGCATGTGTTCAATCGGCTGAGGAAATCTTCGGGGCAGGTTCAAACGAAGTGACCCAGACTGCGAATGCATTCGATGTGGTTGAGATATTTGAGCAGGCACCTGCACCCGAACCCACACCGTTGCCCACGGTCTCCGGAGAAGATTCCACCTTGTTCACATTTGTCAGTCCCATTGATGGTGCGACTTACTTGGCTCGCAGAGAAGCCGGCATGGGGGACCCTGTTTCCGGCACCTTGCTGGTCCAGGTTCCTGTTGCTCCAGGAAAGCGGCCAGTGGTGTCGCGTGATGGCACAGAAGCCTTGTTCGTCACGTCTGACTTTGCGATGGCTTATATCAATACTTCCGACGGTGAGGGGGAGATTTTGACCGAACCCGGAACGGTCTGGTCGGTAGGTGCTTCGCCAGACGCAAGTATGCTGGGGTTTGTGCTGATGCGGGATAATCAACCAGAGGATATCATCAACATTTATGATGTGACCACCGACGCCTGGGCGGAGTTTGATTTAAAGGCGCCTGCTTTGGACGGTGGAGCAACGGATACCATCTTGTTTGCTGATGTGGTCAATTTCTCTCCGGACAATCGGGTCCTTTATTACGACGCGCTCAATCGTATCACTTTTTCTGATGGCAGTCAGATGGATACCTGGAGTATCTATGCTCTGGATATGACGGCTCAGAGTACCATCAGTATTGTGCCGCCCATTCCTGGCGCCAGTGTGGGGAATCCATCCATGGGAAGAGTTCACGCGAACCATATGGTATTTGAGGCGGAAGATTTGCAGACAGGGCGATCTCACATCCTGACCCATGATTTAACGACAGGCGAAACACATGAAGTGGGGGTCATTTTTACATCGGCTGGACTCGCTTTTCCGGATTATTTTGGCGACGATCAATCGGTCCTTTACTCAGACTATGCTTTTGATGGGTTCTTTGGGTTTTTGACCGGGAGTGGATTAGTCCGCCAGCCACTGGCTTCGGACGGATTGGCGCCCGAAGGTGCCCCAACTATATGGTTGGAAGGATCGAACGCGGGAGCAACCATTGGGGCCATGTATCGGCGTGGTGTATATGAGGGGCTGAACTCGGTGGAAGTTACATTGTCACAGCCGACCGTTGGTGAGGGACATGCCACAGCCGTTTCGTTTGTGCTTCATCGGGCAGGTGTGATCGATCAGCCTCTGTCCGTGCAATTTCTGCTGACCGGCACGGCTTCGCCTGGAAAGGATTTTGTCACCATACCGCTCTCGGCAAGCTTTGCCGCTGGGGAGGACAGCGCGCGGGTTGCCGTTCAATTGATTGATGACATACAACAGGAAGAGGAGGAAAAGCTTACGCTGACGTTGACCGAATCCAGGCAGTATACCCTTGGTGCTCGTGCTCAGGCGACTCTTGTCATTCAGGATGACGATGAGGCGGTCCTTTCCGGTTATGGTAAATGGGCGGCAGAACGAGGGATCGGTGGTCCCACCCTCGATGATGACGGAGATCAAAGACCCAATTTGATGGAGTATGCACTTGGGACAGATCCCAAAGCCGTTACCCCTGGATCACCTTTGCTTGCTGAAGTGACGGCAATAGGAGGTCAATCGATGTTGGCCGTCCGCATTGCCAGAAACGGCAAACCAACGGATGTGGATTTCGACTTTGAGATTTCATCCGACTTGATGGTGTGGAAATCGGCAGGAGGGGCGGCAACGGTTTTGGAGGACACGGATTCCACACTGCTTATCGGTATCGGGACTTCTTTATTGGATGCTGACAGAACTTTTGTCAGATTGGTGGTCCGAATGCGATGAGGAATCTCCTTACAGATCAATGTTGGTTGGTGCTGGTTTGCTTTGTTTTTTGTCATGTCTGCCCTGAGGTCCGCGGGGAAAAACCCAACGTGATTCTGATCATGACCGATGATCAGGGTTATGGCGACTTGAGTTGTCATGGCAATCCAGTGCTCAAAACGCCCCATTTGGATCGCCTGTATCATGAATCCATCCGTTTGACTGATTTTCATGTCAGTTCGTTTTGCACGCCGACGCGAGCGGCGTTGATGACGGGGCGCTATCCGGCGCGCACCGGGGCCTACCGGACGAGTTCGGGCAGGACAATGATGCATCCGGAAGAGCGGACGATGGCGCATTGGTTTGCTGAAAGCGGGTACCGCACCGGCATGATCGGTAAATGGCATCTGGGGGATTCAGCACCTCATCGTCCACAGGATCGTGGGTTTCAGGATGTTGTCTGGCATCGTTGTGGGGGTGTCGGGCAGGCGTCGGATTATTGGGGGAATGATTATTTTGATGATACCTACGAACGGAACGGGAAGTTTGAAAAATTCGAAGGTTATTGCACGGACGTTTGGTTTTCTGAAGCGAAAAGGTTTATACGGGAAAACAAGGATCGCCCGTTTTTTCTCTATCTTGCACCCAATGCACCGCATGGTCCGTATCGCGTGGATCCCAAATGGAGCGAGTCTTACCAGCAAAGCGTTCGGTGGAACAATGGTGCGGAGTTCTACGGGATGGTTGCCAACATTGATCACAACCTTGGTCTACTCCGTGAGGAGTTGGATCGAGAGGGGTTGAGTGAAGATACGATTTTTATCTTCATGACAGACAACGGCACCGCCAACGGAGCCGCATTTGACGGACTGACTTCCGAGGCGGTGAAAGGTTTCAACGCCGGGATGCGAGGTAAGAAATCATCGGTTTATGAGGGCGGGCATCGTGTGCCGTTTTTTATTCATTGGCCCGGTGGTGGCCTGGCGGGGGGGAAGGATGTCGGGGCGCTTGCCGCTCATCTGGATGTTCTGCCGACCTTGGCCGATCTTTGTGGTGTGCGGATTCGTGATGATTATCATTTGGACGGAACTTCTTTTAAAAGGTTGCTCAAGGATCGTCCGGACTTGCCGCACCGTGATCATTTGGTGGTACAATTTCAGGGTGGACCTTATTTCATGGACAATCCCAAGCCCTGGGAGTTTGCGTGTGTTTTGAAGGATTCATGGCGGTTGATTGATGGTGTGGAACTTTACAATGTGAGGAAGGATCCGGCGCAACGGACAAATGTTGCCGCCCGGTTCCCTGAAGTGGTTTCCGAATTGCGCTCCCTTTACCTGCCGTTTTGGGAGGGTGTTTCTCCTGGGATGCGTCCGGTGTCGATTGATCTCGGAAATCCCGCTCAAAACCCAACCGTATTATGTTCTCAAGATTGGTATATGCCAACGGGAAATCCGCCTTGGAACTTTGGTTCCATTCGCAAATTGCCTGCTGTGACCGGTCCTTGGATGGTGGATGTTCAGCGGTCCGGGCGCTATCAAATAACGTTGAGACAACTTCCAAAGGAAGCGGACCATGTGATCGTCGCCGATAGGGCCAGGGTTCAAATAGCCGGTTTGGTTTTTGAACGTGAAATCCCGGAAGGATCAAGTGGTGTCACCTTCGAAATGGATCTCCCCAAAGGGAAAACGAGATTACAGACCTGGCTTCATACCCCAGATGGTCAAGCGGGCGGTGCCTACTTTGCCGAGGTCGAATGGGCGGGGCGTTAAGGGATCAGTGGGCGAAGGTCCTTGCCATCCTTATCCACCGGGTATACGGCGTTCATGTTTTCCAGCCCGCGAGTCAATCCTTCCATCATACTGCGTAGTTTGCCAGGTTGGCTCGATGCAAGGTTGGTGGATTCAAATGGATCCTTGTTCAGATTGAAGAGTTCATAATGCCCCCCCCCGAATTGAATATGCCCGCCCGTGGTCGGGATTTCCGGGAGCGTGTGGTAAATCACTTTCCAATCACCGTCACGCCATACCGTGAAGTAGTTGCTTCGATGGACCGCATGTGGGTAGTGCATCAGAAACTGTTCAGAACGATTTGGATCTGATTTGCCGGTCAATAATCTTGCCATGGAGGAGCCATCCAGTTGATGTGTGCTCGGGGTTTGCCCTGAAAGGCCGGCGAGTTCCAACAAGGTTGGGAAGATGTCCGTGACGTTGGCCGTTTGGCCTTGGATGAATCCGGCTGGAATGGGCAGCTTCTTCTGCCAGGCATTGTCCGGATCCGATTTGGCCCATGCCGCAATGAACGGGACGCGCATGCCACCTTCGTAGTGTGCCCCCTTTTTTCCTCTTAATGGTGCTGCGCAAGCGACATCGTGTTGATTGCCAAGTGGCGCGTCCGATCCGTTGTCTCCGAGGAAAAAGATCAGGGTATTTTCCGCCACTCCCAAAGATTCGAGATGGTCCATGGTATCTCCCAGACTTTTGTCCATCCCCTCTATCAAAGTGGCGAAGGCCTGGGCCGGTTTGGGTTTGCCGGAGTTTTTATAACGTTCGGCAAATCGAGGGTCGGAATCAAACGGGCTGTGGACGGCGTAATGCGAAAAATACAGGTAGAAGGGTTGATTGGATACCACGGTCGCGGTCAGTGCCGCTTTGGCTTCCATGGTCAGTGCCTCACTTAGGAACACCGAGGTTCCATGGTATTTCTCCAGATGGGGCACTGCTTGATCATCGCGGTTGGTGTCGAGTCCGTATCGTTTTTCGGCATAATAACTCCCCGGTGCACCAAAGGAGGCCCCGGCGATATTGACGTCAAACCCCAGGTTCAGCGGCTCACCGCCCTCGGAGTCTGTCGGGCCAAAGTGACCCTTGCCGACATGAATGGTTCGGTAACCTGCTTTTTTCAGTAATTGAGGAAGTGTGATGTCCCCTTTTTTCAGTCCCTGCCAGTTCCAA
>JAQCFT010000474.1 GCA_027619545.1 Verrucomicrobiota bacterium
GCACGACCTCTTTAAGAGATTGATTTTGATCGATCAATATGGTTTCGTCCGTCGCGCTTTTCATCATTTTATGTCGGGCAAAAGGTTGTGTTGTCCCCGGCTGACTCTTTTTTAAGTGCTTGTCGCTATGTTTTGCAAAGCAAAATGACTTGGCGGCCTTCCAGCTTGATCGCACAATCAGGCCCATGAATTTGGCAAATGCTTTTGTTGCTTCTGTCGACAAACACCCGCAGAAGCCTGCGATCTACTGGGGAGAATCTCAAATACCTTACGAAAATCTGTTCCGGCAGTCCGAGTTTGTGCGCCATCAATTGGTGCACGACCTGGGGGTTCAACCGGGGGATCGGGTGGCGATTTGGATGAAAAACGCCCCCGAGTTCGTGGCCATTCTGTTTGGTATCCTGCGGGCCGGCGGGGTGGTGGTGCCTATCAACAATTTTCTGACATCTTCCGAGACTCAATACATTTTGGAAGACGCCGGAGTGAAGGCACTGTTTGTGGATGAAACCTTGAGAGCATCTGCGGAAAAGATTCAATCCAATCTCAGTCCCCTCAAGCTCCTTCAGGCGGATTCACTTGGCACGTGTGAGGTTTCCGTGGAGCGGGCCGTCGAGGAGGATCATCTAAGTAAGGAGCAGGATCTGGCCGTGATTATTTATACCAGCGGGACCACCGGTCGCCCCAAGGGGGCCATGTTGAGCCATGGGAACCTGCTGCACAATGTCGGTAGCTGCGAGGTGACCATGAAGGTGACCGAGCATGATCGAGTGGCGTTGCTTTTGCCTATGTTTCACAGTTTCATGATGACGGTCGGTATTCTGCTGCCGATGACGGTGGGGGGATCCATCGTGTTGATCAAGTCCCTCAATCCTCCCAAAAATATTCTCAAGGAAATCATCACTCACGAGGCTACCTTGATGCCTGCCATTCCACAGTTGTATCGGGCCTTTGCGTCTGCGGATCTTCCGAAACTGCCTTTGCGGCTTTGTATCAGCGGGGCGGCGCCCCTGCCGGTGGAAGTCCTGAACCGCTTTAATGCCAAGTCCAACGTGCCTCTCATCGAAGGATACGGATTAAGTGAAGCCAGTCCGGTGGTGACATTGAACCCGGTGGACGGTCCCTGGAAAGCCGGATCAATCGGGTTGCCCGTGCACGACGTTTCCGTCGCGATCATGGATAACGATGGCAATCCCTTGCCTGCTGGTGAAACGGGCGAGCTTTGGGTGAAAGGTGGCAATGTGATGATGGGGTATTGGAATCGCCCGGATGCCACAGGGGAAACTTTGCAGGATAAATGGTTGAAAACAGGTGATATGGGATATGCTGACGAGGATGGCTACTTGTTTATCACGGATCGCAAGAAGGACATGCTTCTGGTCAATGGTATCAATGTTTACCCGAGAGAAATCGAGGAGTTGATTTACCGGTTTGAAGGGGTTAAGGAAGCGGCGGTGGTTGGATTGAAGGATGAAAGGAAAGGTGAGCAACCGGTGGCGTTTGTTGCTCTGGATGAAGAGCATGTACCGGATAAAAGCGCTCTGATCAATTTCCTGAAATTAGAGTTGGCTTCGTTCAAAGTGCCGCGTCACATCCACTTCATGGATGCGCTTCCACGCAATGCAACCGGCAAGATTCTCAAGAAGGACCTGCGTGATTCTTTGAGTGGTGTTTGACAGGTCGGGGGGCTTTCGGGTCCGATGGATCAGACAGGTCGGTCGAGTTCTGAGGGCTCGGTCTGTCGTTCTTGCCAAATCGTTTCTGGCTTCGCAGAGTGGAGGGATGCAGTTCATGAAGGTAAACATCCGTGGTTGGCGTAGGTATGTGCGATGGTTTTCTGCTGTTGCGGTTGCTGGGGTTTGCCTGGTTTCCACTGCCGCGGATAGGGCCCGCGACCTTGGCATCCCTTTTGAGGGAACTCCCGGGCAACTCAATGCCATCACCGATGTGGCAGGTGTGCAAGTCGGTCATTGTACCTTGATCATGGGGAATGGCGAATTGGTCATTGGAGAGGGACCTGTTCGGACGGGGGTGACTGCCATTCTACCAAGAGGCAAACATTTCGAGCCTGTGTTCGCCGCTTTTGAAACCTTGAATGGAAACGGTGAAATGACCGGAACGACCTGGGTCGAAGAGTCTGGCCTTCTCGAGGAGCCTGTTCTGCTGACCAACACACACAGCGTGGGGGCGGTGTATGAGGCCAGTATACATTGGCGGCGCAAGACCAAATATCACGACGCCGACGATGCGTTTGGTTGGGCGTCTCTGCCGGTGGTTGCAGAAACGTGGGATGGGCGGTTGAATGATATTCATGGGCATCATGTGCGCCAGGAACACGTTTTTCAGGCATTGAATGACGCCAAGGGGGGGGCGGTTGCCGAAGGGAACGTAGGGGGAGGGACCGGGATGGTCTGCCACCGATTCAAGGCGGGCATCGGAACATCTTCCCGTGTGCTGGAGAATGGTTATACTCTTGGCACACTGGTGCAGGCAAATTATGGGAAACGTGAAGATCTTACTATTGGCGGAGTGAGGTTGGGGCATCTGATTGATGGCCGTGAAATGGTGATGAACGGTTTGGAACCAATCGGGTCCGGTCATTCCATCATCGTCATCATTGCAACCGACGCGCCTTTACTTCCACATCAACTGAAAAGAGTGGCACGCCGTGCGGGATTGGGAATAGGTCGTACCGGGGGGTTTGGTGCCAATTCCAGTGGAGATTTGTTCCTTGCATTTTCCACGGCACCTTTGGGTGAGGCAGCTCAACATGGTCTGCGTCAGGTTGGTATGCTGGATAATGACCAACTGGATCCGTTTTTTCAGTCCACTGTCCAGTCCGTGGAGGAATCGGTCATTAATGCCTTGGTTGCTGCTGAAACAATGACCGGGATCAATCATAACACCGTGTATCGACTTCCCGTTGATCAAGTGATGGTACTTCTCAAGAAATTTGGCAGGCTTCCCTAGTGATGGTGCCTTTGAGCTCCCAAGGATAATTGCCTTTCATTTTTTTCATAGTTGGCTACTGTTTTCCAGCCCACAGCCATCCCATAGGATGACACAAAAAAG
>JAQCFT010000475.1 GCA_027619545.1 Verrucomicrobiota bacterium
GTTCGCGGATGCCGACAGACGTCCGGCGATCCAGTTGGTCATCATCGGGCCCACACCGGAACCAAACACCACCAAGAGGGTTTGGGCGGTGGCGCGAACGGATTGTCCGGCGATCATGTTGGCAAGGATGCTGAGGGTGATGTGGAAGAAAACGATGACCATTCCTGCCAACAAATAACTCAAAGCAAGCACCCAGGGATTGGTTGAGAGGTAGTAGAGAAGATGCCGCAGGATCAGACTACCGCAACCGATCAGGAGAGCGGATACAAATCCCCAGCGCCGGATATAGGTGCGTAAGAAGGGAAACAAGGCCACTTCCAGCGCCACTCCAATGCATTGAATCGGCCCGATCCAGGCGACCGGCACGCCATTGGCCTTGAGATAGGGTGGACCGTAATAAACCACAAATGAAAAGGAGCCTGACAACAGAAAAAACGCTCCCAACAAGGTCATGTAATCCTTGTTCTTAAAAAGCTTTCGGACATTTTCCCAATAGTCTGAATGCAGAGTTGTCCCGGTAGATTTCGCAGGTTGTGTAATGGGCGGCAGGAAGAGCGTACTGACGGCGGTCAGCAGTGCGGAAGCCATGCCAAGATACAATACGAAATGCAGCGAAGTTCCGGCATGGGTGAGCAACCAGCCGAAGATCACTCCGGAAGGAATCATCCATCCCAGTGATCCCCAGGCACGCAAGAATCCAAACTGCTCCTGTGGATTGTTCAGATAATGAAAACTCAGTGCATTGATCAGGGTAAACGTCGGATGATAGAAAGAATAGAACATCAGAAACCCCAACAGGAGTCCGATAAACTGGTTTTGCGATTGCAACCAAAACAAGGCCGCACAGGCCATGATGTTCAGAAAGGTGAACACTTTTTGGATCGGAACATACCGGTCGGCAATCATCCCCCAGAGAAACGGAAACACCAGGTAAGTGGAGGAGGAGATGGAAAAAATGGTTCCGATGGAGGCAAAGGAGAGACCACTTTCCTCCAGCCACATCGCCATGAATGGCAGCACGGAGCCTCCCACCGCAAACTGCAGCGTCATTACCACGAACAATGATCGGGGAACGTCTTTCCAATGGTGATCACTCATGGTCAGTCATATTGTCTGAATAGGCGCTTCAGGGATGGCATCCAGAAACCGTTGTCCATAACGTTTCAACAAGACGCGATTGTCCAGCACCGCCACGATGCCGTGGTCGTTCTGGGTTCGGATCAATCGCCCGATGCCCTGCCTGAATTTCAGGATGGCTTCAGGCAATGAATACTCAAAAAATGCGTCCCCTCCCCGTGCAGCAATGCGTTCGACACGCGCTTCGGTCAATGGATGATCGGGGACCGCAAACGGCAAGCGGGTGATGATCACGTTCTGAAGCGAATCGCCCGGTACATCCACTCCTTGCCAGAAACTGTCGGCACCAAACAACACCGATGACTCGTCCTCCTTGAAATGTTCGAGCATTGTGGAACGAGGTAGCCCGGTTCCCTGGACATACAAGGTGATGCCTTTGGATTCAAAGTATGGCAGCATTTCCTCACCGATGTCCCGCATGAGCTTCAGGTTGGTGAAAAGCACGAAAGCTCTCCCGCCGGTCATTTCAGTGAAGTGTTTGATCCAGTGACAAAGGCTGTCGCGATAAGCGTCGTCGCGGGGATCGGCCATTTTGGATACGACGTAGACCTTCATCTGGCGTTTGAAGTCAAAAGGCGACCCCAACTGCAACGTGCGTGCATCGTATCCTCCGATTCTGGACACAAAATAGTCCATCCCCTGCCTTAACTTCCCCTTTCCGCCGCCATGACCTGCCGGAGCTTGACCCGCCTTTGTTTCCGGCGCATGGCCAGCCATGGACAAAGTGGCGCTGGCCATGATGATGGAGGTGCCGCTGTCAAACAGTCGATGTCGCAGGAATTCGGACACATCCACCGGGGCGGCATTCAAGGTGAGGTTTTGTCCGGTTCGACCACCTCGTTCCACCCAGTAAACATACGGGTCGTATTCCTGGGTCAGGAACATGGCGATGGTTTCCTTCAATTCCGCGAGGCGCCGGTTGCAATCCTGCAATTCCTGTCCGATTTCCCGGTCATCTGAGGTCTTGATCAATTCACTGATGGACGTTCGCAAACGCTGCAAGGGAAGCGTCAGGCAATCCTCCACCAGATCCGGACGACGAATGCGCAGTTCACGCCAGAATCCCGCAGACTTCCATCCACCTGCCCGGCCGGCGGATTCCTTCTTATTGGATTCAAGGATTTCGTTGCAGGCTTCTTCCACTTCGCTGAAAAACGATTTGGCATGGGTATGGACATCGCTGACCTGCTGCACCACTTTTCCTTTTTGCAGCACGGACAGCAGACCTTTTTCGGTGGAAGGGTTCCACAGGCGATTGAGTGCGAAATGAATCTGAGCGCTGGAAATTCCAAGACCGATATGTCGCGAAGCCACCTGCTCAACCGTGTGGGCTTCGTCAAAAATGACAAAATCATTTCGGAACAAAACCCCGCCGTCACTGGGTTCTTCGACGGAATTCAACAGAGTGAAAAACAAGGTATGATTCAACACCACCACATCGGCCGTCATGATGCGTTGACGGGCTTTTTGGAAGAAGCAGACGTCATTGGTTTCGGCAAAATCGGACTTGGGACCGCACATTTTAGGGGAACACAAGCCCCTTTCCGAACATACCTGCGACCAGACCTTCGGGTTGGGTTCTTCGTCAAAATCGGATAGACTGCCGTCGCCGGTTTCCCTGGCCCATTCCTGGATGCGCTGCAGTTCAGCGGTTTCGGGTGAGGTGAACAATCCGTCCGCCATCTGAAGCGCTTTGTGAAGTCGTTTGGTGCAAAGATAATTGTGCCTCCCTTTCAGCATGGTGTAGGAGAACTTGACCGGCAGCACCTTACTGAGCATGGGGAGATCTTTTTCGACCAACTGCTCCTGGAGATTAATGGTGTGGGTGCAGATGACCGCCCGTTTTCCTTCCGAAACAGCGAAGAGGATGGCGGGAATCAAATAACCAAGACTTTTGCCAACCCCGGTCCCAGCCTCG
>JAQCFT010000476.1 GCA_027619545.1 Verrucomicrobiota bacterium
TGGTGTTGCAAGTGAGAAACGGTGGCGCCGAGTTGTTTCTTGATGGCAAATCCATTGGCAAAAAAGAGGATTTTCACGCAGAGGATGATCCCGAGCATGTGTTCAAAATCGGAGCCGCGGGCTCGGATTTCGGTCTTGATTGGGAAGGTGGCACCATCCACTCAGTACGGTTTTGGAAAGGGGGACTTCGACGTTTGAACTTTGGTCATTTGTTGGAAGGTCGTGAGGAAGTTGGTGTGGCTCCCAGTTTCGAATGGGAGGGGAAGGAAGTCAAAGAAACATTCGATGGGGAAGGGATGGAAGGATTGGCCGTGACCCTGGGGTTGGAAGGGCCTGTGGAAGTGAAACAAGCCTGGACCCAGCCTTTGGTTCAAACGGATCATGCGAAGTTGATTCAAGGATGGAGTGATGAAACATTCCAGACAGGGCAGGAAATATATCAGACCCTTTGCATTACGTGTCATGGCACATCCGCCGTTCAGGGGTTCTTGCCGACCTCGTTGAAGTTTCATGAAGGCGTTTTCAAGAATGGAAGTGATCCATACAGCATGTTCCAAACGTTGACACATGGTTATGGATTAATGGTTCCCCAGGGACAATATACCGCGGCGGAAAAATACGCCGTGATTCAATATATCCGCGAATCCCAGATCAAACCCAGCAATCCGGGCCAGTATGTTGAGATCACCGATGCATACCTTGCTTCTCTTCCCAAGGCTCTTCGAACTTATCGTGCATCAGAACCCATTGTAAATCGTCGAGGTAAACAATACGAAAAAATGGATTTCGGCCCCGCCCTCATGTGGACCTATCAGGTCAATCAAGCCAAAGAAATCCCGGAATGGAACATTGCTCAAAAAGGAATCAATGTGAGGTTGAATCCAGGCAAAGGCGGTGTCTCCAAAGGCCGTGCCTGGATGGTGTATGACGAGGACACCATGCGCGTTGCCGCTGCTTACAGCGGAGATGAGTTCGTCGACTGGCGTGGGATTGCATTTGACGGATCGCACGGCACGCATACCAGCATTCGTGGCGATGTGGCCTACATCACGCCGGATGCACCTGCCTGGCGGCATCCAGCCACCGGCCAGTGGAATGATCAACGCATCATCGGGCGTGATGGACGTCGTTTCGGTCCCTTGCCGAAAGACTGGGTGCACTACAAGGGTTTGTATTACCACGGAGATCGAGTGGTGATTCGCTACACGGTGGGTGAGGCCATGATTCTTGAGAAGCCGAGTGTGTTTGAATATGGTGATGCGCCCGTCTTTATACGCACATTCAACCTGGAGAAATCAGATCACGACCTGGTGACACGGCTTGCAGAGGATGATCCTGATCTCGCGGTGGCGATCCATGGCAGTGCTGAGGTTCAAGTAGAAAGAGAAGGTGGTTTCATTGTCATGACCATTCCAGCCACTGCAACCCCACTTCGTTTCAATGTTTGCCTTTCAAAATTGGATCAACCTTCCCTGCAAGGGTTGATGGGTGCCATCCCTGTCGAAGACCTGGCTCCGTTCACTCAGGGCGGTCCGGCGCGCTTCGGGCAACAAGTTGTCACGACACAAGGAGAAGTTGGACTTGATGACGGACCGTTCGCAGTGGATGTCATCACAGTACCGGATGCGCAGGATAATCCATGGGAATCCTGGATGAGGTTGGGTGGATTCGATTTCTTCCCGGACAACCCGGATCGGGCCGCCGTTTGCACCTGGATGGGGGATGTCTGGTTGCTGGACGGAGTGGCCGGTGATTTGCACGACCTCAAATGGAGGCGAATTTGTTCCGGCCTGTTTCAACCCTTGGGTTTGAAGATACACAGCGGAAAGATCTATGTGACGTGTCGAGATCAAATAGCCCGCCTGCATGATTTCAACGGAGATGATGAAATCGATTACGTCGAAAGCTTCAATAATGACGCCCAGGTAACCGAGCATTTTCATGAGTTTGCCATGGGACTGCAAATTGATGATGAAGGGAACTTCTTTTATGCCAAATCCGCTCGTCATGCCAAAACAGCCTTGGTGCCGCATCATGGAACCTTGTTGCGTGTTTCAGCAGACGGTTCGCGTACAGACATCATTGCCAATGGATTCCGTGCGGCCAACGGCGTTTGCATGAATCCGGATGGTACATGGATCGTCACCGATCAGGAGGGCCATTGGAATCCCAAGAACCGGATCAATTATGTCAAGGAAGGTGGGTTTTATGGCAACATGTTCGGTTACCATGATGTCACAGACAGCTCTGATGAAGCCATGGAACAGCCTTTGTGCTGGATCACCAACTCCTTCGATCGGTCACCTGCCGAATTGCTTTGGGCGACCGAGCCTGCTCAGTGGGGTCCGCTAAATGGTGTGTTGCTGAATCTGTCTTACGGGTATGGGAAAATCTACACCGTGCCGCATGAACTGATTCAGGGGCAGGCGCAAGGAGGCATGTGTCAATTGCCCATCCCTCAATTTCCGACCGGGGTGATGCGCGGGCGTTTCCATCCTGCGAATGGCCAACTATACGGCTCCGGCATGTTTGCCTGGGCGGGGACCCAGCAACAGGCAGGTGGTTTTTATCGTATTCGATATACCGGAAAGCCCGCCTATATGCCCATCGCCATGGAAGCGATCTCGACGGGGATGCGGATCACATTCAGCGATCCGTTGGACAAGGATTTTGTTGAGAAGAAAGCCAAATATGGCGTTGAAATATGGGATCTGAAACGCACAGCAAATTACGGATCCAAGCATTATAACCAGCAACCGTTGGAGGTCACGTCCGCCACCTTGTCAGATGACGGACGTACCCTGTATCTCGAAATCGAGGGGCTACGTCCAACCTGGGGGATGGAAATCCGTTGTGAACTCAAGGGCCCTGAAGATCAGGAATCCGTAACCCGTGTCATTCACAACTCCATTCATCACTTGGGGAGTGGTTTGTTTTGAACCGCAGATTAACGCAGATTTTTATAGTCGTTCGAGGAGTATTCGCGGGTGTATAAAACTTACTTTTGCTTAGGACAAACTCTCTCCGCCATATTTCATTCTGCACAT
>JAQCFT010000477.1 GCA_027619545.1 Verrucomicrobiota bacterium
CGGTATGGAGCCCGGCTTCAAGCCCCATTCAAGTGGAAACGGATCTGGTGGTTCCCGAGGGAGTGACTTTGATCGTTCTGCCCGGGACTTCCGTAGAGTTTCTGGACGGCTCCATGTTGACGGTTCGTGGAACATTGAAGGTCTTTGGCACTCCTGAGAACCGCGTTTATTTCTCAGCACAACGATTTGCCGCCCAACGATGGGGGGGGATTCATTTTGACCACACCATGCAACATAATGAACTGAACAACGTGACCATCGAATGGAGGATCAATGTCGACCATTCGCGTTTGGACATTGAGGGAGGTCGATGGATAGGTGCTTACAATAGTTTTATCATCAGCTGGTATAGCACCCTTGCAGTGCGCGATTGCATTTTTCCGGACGTCACAGTCGGCGAGCCCATCGCTGGCATAGGAATTCCGGATGGTGGTTACTGGATTGTTGAGGGGTGTGAATTTGGTAAAACGACCGGTTACTCGGATATTATTGATTTCACCGGAGGAAAATTGCCAGGGCCGGTCGCGCAATTCTTGAACAACCGGTTCAATGGCGGTCCGGATGATGCCCTGGATCTGGATGGTGGCGATGCCTATGTTGAAGGGAATATCTTCATGAATTTTCATCAAGCCAACGCCAGCGACAGTGAATCCCACGCCATTTCCACCGGACTTTACGATGGCGTGGCATCGAATCTCACCATCGTTCGAAACGTGTTCATCGACAATGACCATGACATTTTGTTAAAGGAGTGGTCATCTGCCCACGTGGCGCACAACACCTTTATTAACTCCAAAAAGGGCGCGATCAGCCTGAGAGAACAAGTGCGTCAAACACAGCCTCCCTTGTCACTGCACATGGAAGGCAATCTCTTTCGTTGTGAAAAGGTGCTGCATGCCCTTGAGGATATTTGGGGATTGTTTCCCGACTTTAAAGTTTCCATTCATCATTCAGTCCTGCCCGAACCTTGGGATGCGTTTGGGGAAGGCAATCGGGTTTTGGAGCCATTGTTTGTGGATGAAGAGATCCTTGATTATCGCCTGGTTGAGCATTCCGGACTGCAGGGGTTGGGGACATTGGGATTGGATCCCGGGGCATATGTTCCGTCCGGAGTAGCCGTCGCAGGCATTCCCTGGACCCCTTTGCCGACACGATCCATTGAACTGGAAGTGGGAGGCCCGGGGGTTGTGGCTTATCGTTACCAGGTGAATGACGGGGACTGGAGTGTTGAGATGCCAGTGGATACGCCCGTTGTTCTCACTGATCTGGCGGATGGAGTTCATCAATTGAAATTCGTCGGAAAAAATGTGGCGGGTGTATGGCAAACCGAAGAGGATGCATACGTTTCGCCTTCATTCGTCGTGGATGCAAACGCTTCACCCATTCGGCTGAATGAAATACTGGCGCAGCCGATCTCCTGGTCCGATGATCCGATGCGAAAGTGGGAATTTGTTGAGTTGATTCACTTGGGGAATCGGGTTCATTTGCTCAAAGATTATACCCTCAGCGATGATCCCGCGGTGCCCGATAAATTTCGGTTTTCCCAGATTGCCCTCATGGAGCCCGGTAAACATTTGGTGGTGGGTGAAGATGGAAATCACTCCCTACAAAAATGGATGCTTCCATTCGGACTCAAAGGGCAGGGTGAATCGGTTTATCTCTACAGGCAAATCGGCGAGTCTTTTCAGTTGGTGGACCAGATCACATTCGGGATGCAACCTGAGGGATGGTCCCTGGGAAGGGATGCTTCAGGCCGCTGGTCGGCCAGTGCCCCTTCACCCGGTGGGCCAAACCGTCATTCCATACGCCTGGGATCATCGTCGGATGTGATGATCAGTGAGTGGACTCCTTTGGAAGCAGGAGATTTTAAAAGCGGATTTATTGAATTGCACAACACAAGTGCCTGGCCGGTTGATCTGTCCGGGTGGAGACTTGGATCCGAACCGCTTGCCTTTGCGGATTCCATGCTGTTTCCTGAACTTTCCTTCATCGGACCCAACGAATATTTGATCTTGGAGAAAGGGAAAAGTGTCTGGGATCTTCCGGTGGGCATGGGGGGTGAGCAGGACGCGTGGTCTTTGCGCAATGAGAAGGGGGACGTGGTGGATTGGGTCTGGCATGCCAATCCGCGATCCGGCTACAGTTTTCGCAGGGACTCGACAGACCCCACCGCGCTGGTTCAGGGATCACCTTCACCCCAGCAGCGTGATGAAGTTGTCTTAGGTCAATCCGCTTTGCTTATTAATGAGATTGCCGCAGACAATCGGACTTTCCTGAGTCCATGGTCCACTTTCGCGGATTGGGTGGAAATATGGAATGCCTCAGGAGACATCGTTTCCCTGGATGGGATCGGTTTAAGTGATGATGGTGAGGATCCATTTAAATGGATTTTCCCGGAAGGAACACAGTTGGCACCTTTTGAGGTGATTGTTGTCTGGCTGGACGCAGATCATCCAGCAGGAGTCGCCAATGCCGGTTTCAGGTTGAAATCGGGCGGCGACCAGCTTTGGCTATTTGATGCTCAGAAGAGAGGCGGTGAGCTTATGGACACGGTTGTCTTTGGTCTTCAGATTCCTTCCTTTACCATCGGTCGAGATCCGGGGAGCTTGGAATGGGGCTTGACCGAACCCAGTCCGGGATGGGGGAACTCCAGCGTTGTTCTGGGTGATTCTCAATCCGTGAAAATAAATGAATGGATGGCTGATCCGGTTTCCGGCCCGGATTGGGTGGAATTGTTCAATACGTCCGATCAACCAGTTTCCCTTGCGGGCATGCGTCTTTCCGACGATCCAACCGATGCAACGAAGCATTTCTTTACACCTCTATCCTTTTTAGGGGTAGGAGTAGGCGCTTACTTGCAGATAGAAGCAGATGGCAATGGCAATCAGAACCGTGAAGCCGGATTCAAAATTTCGGCTGGCGGTGAATCTCTGGCCTTGTTCGGCAGTGATGGGCATCTTGTTGATTGGGTCGATTTTGGCCGCCAGGAAACCGGTGTTTCCCAAGGGCGCTGGCCTGATGGT
>JAQCFT010000478.1 GCA_027619545.1 Verrucomicrobiota bacterium
CGGCCCTACCAAAACAACGTATCCGCATTCGCAAGAATGTACCCCCTTATGGCCGCACAAAAACATCCGAATTGGGCTGAGCGCTGACCCATTCGTACCATTCGGTGACTTAGCCTTGTCGTAGCTTTAACTGAAGGGAGGTTTCCGAATTGGTTTCGGTCTGGCACTTGCCGTTCTCGTCCCAGAGTCTGCCTTCCTGATCGCGGATCCGAAGTGGTTCTTTGGATTCGAGTTGAAATGTCAAAACCGTTTCCTCCAGTGTTGCAGCATAGGCTCTCACTCCAAAATCCCCTGCGGGCAGAAGAATGATGGGGGTGTCTCCATGCGTTAACTCCATGGGAATGGTTGATTGAATGGCGTCCAGTTCAACTGCCAAGGGTTTGAGGCCGTCATCTCTGAGTAAACCGAATACCAGTTTGTTGGCGGGAAGTCGGTCGTCCTCTTGATTGGCGCTGGCCCAAAAGACCGGGTGCATGTGTTTGTTGCCCATCGAAGCTTCATGGGATAATCCGTGGGGACGATTTCGCATGCCCACTGATCCGAGCGCGACATCCGTATCCGGGTGCTGCTTCATCCAATTTCCCCAACGTGTGATGATTGAGCTGATCTGGATCAATCGTTTCCCCTTCAGCGGACCTTCTGTTGCTTCGCCAGAAAATGGATGCCAACGACTGTGTGTTTGAAAATCGGCAATTTCGAAAGTGCCGTCGTGGATCCCGCAGATTTGAAATGTCAGGGGACGTTCCGGGAGTTCCGGCAGGGTGGGGATGAATCCCGCCGATCCGCCCAGAACCAGACGACTGCCAATGCCAAACCGCCAACCAAAAAACCACTGATAAAACCACGATCCATGATGTATTTAAGAATTCCAATCATGCCCGGAACGCCGAAGCTCATACAGCGCTTAAATTTGTGCCTTGATAAGGCTTCGGATGTGGTCATAAATGCTATTGAACACTGTAATAAATGCACTTTACTCAGCTCAAACTCAAAAACTGGCGCAATTTTACGCGAGTGGAACTTCCGTTTCGTGACCGGATTTTCATTACGGGGCCGAATGCTAGTGGCAAATCCAATTTAATGGATGCCTTCCGGTTTCTTAGAGACATTGCAAAAACTGGAGGTGGGCTCCAGGAAGCCGTCACTCTACGTGGTGGATTAGCCAAGCTTCGTTGTCTCGCAGCAAGACGCAATCCGAATGTGGAGATCGAGGTTGAAGTGCGGGATGGTCGAGGTGACAACGAAACCTTGTGGCGCTATGGGATAGGTTTGAAACAAGAATCCCGAGGCATGCGCAGGGTGCTTTTATCTTACGAAAAAGTTTGGAAAAACGATATCTTGATACTCAACCGTCCGGACCAGGCCGACGAGTCTGATGATCTGCGTTTGACGGAAACACATTTGGAGCAAATCACCGCCAATCGGGAGTTCCGCCCTTTGGCTGAGGCGTTTCAAAAGATTCTTTATCTTCATCTTGTCCCGCAATTGCTGAAGTTTCCTCAACTTGCCAACCGTGACGTAGCGGGTGATGATCCCTTTGGCATCAAATTTCTGGATCGGCTGATGGAAACACCCGAAAAGACCCGACGTTCCAGACTCAGAAAAATTGAAAGCGCTCTGCGCATCGCAGTGCCCGAGCTGGAAGAACTTAAGGATGTACGCGATGGCAAGGGTGCCCCACATCTGGAAGCAGTATATCAGCATTGGCGTCCGAACGCAGGTCGGCAGAGAGAGGATCAGTTTTCAGATGGAACGCTGAGGTTGATCGGTCTCTTGTGGACTTTGCTTGATGGTGATCACCTCCTGTTGCTTGAGGAGCTGGAACTATCTTTGCATACCTCAATCGTGGCGAAATTACCTGATATCATCTGGAGAATGCAGAGAGCACGGAAGAGGCAGGTTGTGGTTTCTTCCCATAGTATCGAATTGTTCAGTGACCGAGGAATCGCAGCTGACGAAGTAGCATTATTGAAACCACATGGCAGCGAGGGTACAGAGGTAACTTTGGCATCCGATAAGGAAAGCATCCGCTTGTTATTGCAAGGTGGTATGACCATAGCCGAGGCGGTGCTTCCAATGACGGCTCCCGATTCGGTTTCTCAACTCACATTTTTTGATTGATGTCTCCGGTCCCCATACATTTGGCTGTCGAAGACGATCTCAGTGAGTGGGTCCTACGCCGTATACTACATGATCGGCCGGTTTCGTATGCGGTTGGTCCTGTTTTTAAACAGAGAGGTTTTGGGTATTTAAAAAAGCAGTGCTCAGCGTTTAACAATTTGGCCAGAGCTTGTCCCGTGCTGTTATTGACTGATCTGGATTCACGTTCTTGTGCACCTGAGCTTCTCGAAGACTGGTTGGATGGGCCAAGACATCCTGATTTTCTTTTAAGGGTGGCGGTTCGGTAAGTGGAAGCTTGGTTGTTGGCGAGCGACAAGGAAATAGGGGAATTCTTGAGTGTTCGCAAAATTCTTAATTTTTCTGATCCCGAGGCCTTGCCCGATCCGAAGATTGATTTGCTCAAACTTGCGGAAAAAAGCCCACGCCGAGTATTGCGCGAATCAATAGTCCGTCGAGATTCGGGAGGCAACTTGCGACAGGGGCCGGCTTACAACTCAACCCTGGCGGATTTTGTGAATAAGCATTGGGATCTGGAGATTGCGTGCTCCAAATGCCCCAGTTTACACCGTATGCTCATTGCATTATCAACTTTCGAAAGCAAACTCTAACCAAACATCAGAGTATGATCACAAATGGAAAATGGATTCTGTGTCTGTTTATCTCGCTTCTATTGGGGCAGTGGTTATGCCTTGGAGAATCATTTCAATTTCCTGTTGACTGGAAGAAGACCGGTCCTCAACAAACAACTGGCGCTTTGTACAACGCTCATTGGGAAAATGGTGTTTGGGTGGCTGTGGGTGATGGTGGGCAAGTTTTAAAGTCTGGCGATGGTTTGGCCTGGCAGATTTTGGAGGGAACAGGTTCTGGGAATCTTGAATTAGTTAGCTATGGCGG
>JAQCFT010000479.1 GCA_027619545.1 Verrucomicrobiota bacterium
GAACAAACTCCGGTAGCAAAAATAGTCAAGGTAAGAGAAGTTCGCCCTGATCGCTACCCCGTCTTTGTCTCAGCCTACGGCAGCATCGTGCCGGCCAAGCGGGTCACGATTGAACCGGAAGTCACCGGTCTCGTCATCCGCCACCACCCCAAACTGACTCCCGGGGGACGCGTTGCCAAGGGCGAAGAACTCTTTGCCATCGATCCCACGCTCGCCGATATATCATTGCAGGAATCCAAGTCCGCCGTCGCGCGCGCCACGGTCAACCTCCAGGAAGCACAACGAAAGCTCGCCGAAGCCAAACGCCTGGCCAACGATTCCCTGATTCCCGACACGGAACTGGCCATGCTCGAATCCGAAACCCTGCTTCAGGATGCTGAACTGGCAAGACTCAAGGCCGGCCTGCAACGCTCGGAGGAGATGCTGAAACGACACAGCCTCTATGCCCCGTTCAACGCCATCGTGCTCGATGAAGACGTGGATATGGGGCAACGCATCGACCCTGGATTTTCTGCTGCAACCTTGATCGGTGCGGATGAACTCTGGATTCAGGTTTCACTCCCCGTGGACCAAATCAAACATATCCGTCTTCCGGCGGATGAAAACGAAGGTTCCAGAGCGAGCATTTATCATGAATCGGGAGGCAAAAAGCAGTTCCTCAAAAACGGCAAGGTCATCGGACTGCGTGGAGACCTGGAACGTGAAGGCCGAATGGCGCGGCTGATCGTGTCCTTTCAAAATGAGGCCATGGATGCTCCATCACCCACCCAAATTCCCATGCTCATCGGCAGTTATGTCCGGGTGGATATCGAAGCGGGGGAATTGGAGGATTGCCTGGCCATCGAACAATCTTCACTCAGATCGGGTGACAAACTCTGGATTGTCGACACGAACGATCAGTTGCAGATTCGGGATGTCGAGATGTTCTGGCAGATGGATGAGATGGTCTATGTTTCCAACGGCCTGAAACCGGGAGACAAATTAATTACCAGCCCGCTCAAATCCGCTGTGCCCGGCACAGAATTGAACCCTCAGTCAGAGAATTAAGCGCTCATGAGCGCCGCCCAGCCATCAGCCAGTCAATCGTCAGGATACCCCGGCATCCTCGCCTGGTTTGCTCGCAATCATGTGGCGGCCAATCTGCTCATGATAGCAGTCATCTGCACAGGATTGCTGGTGGCGCGCAATATTAGGCAGGAAATCTACCCCACCTTCACCCTGGATGCGGTCGAAATCCAGATGGAATACCGTGGCGCAAGCCCGGAGGAAGTCGAACAATCCATCATCCTTCCCATCGAGTCCGAACTGCGGACGATGGAAATCATTCGCAAAATCACCGCCACCGCCAGCGAAGGCAACGCACGCATCATTGCGGAACTGATCCCGGGATCCGATCGCAACCGCGGGTTGCAGGAGATCACGGCCGCAGTGCAACGCATCAATCTGTTTCCGGACGATGTGGAACCACCGGTCATTGCACTGGACAACGGACGCCGCCGGGGCGTGATGTATTTGTCGATTTATGGTGCTCTGGACGCAAAAGGACTGGTGGACTTTGCGCGTCAAATGGAAGAAAAGCTTTTGTCGCTTCCGGAGATTTCACTTGTCGAACTGCGAGGCATCCGCCGACCCGAAGTCCATATTGAAGTTCCCCAGGCCAAATTAAGGTCCCTGGGACTTCGTTTGAATGACATTGCCGAAGCAGTGGATGATGCCGCATTGGATGTTCCCGCCGGCTCCATCAAAACCGCGGCCGGAGATTACCTTCTGAAAACGAAGGAACGTAAAGAAGTTGCCAGAGAATTTGAAAACATCCCCATCATCAGCAAAGCCGATGGAACCAAAGTGCGGCTGAAAGATGTGGCCATCGTCAAGGACGACTTTGAGGAGTCGGAGCGCGAATCCTATTTCAACGGACGCCCTTCCGTGTGGCTGGCGGTCTACAGTTCGGAATCGCAATCACCCCTGACGGTCGCCAAAGCCGTCCGAAAGTTTATTGAACAAGAGAAAAAGCACCTTCCGGAATCGGTCGGCATCGTGGTCACCTTTGATCGCTCTGATGATTACGAAGAGCGGATCAACATGCTCATGACCAACGGAGCCCTCGGTCTCATGCTGGTTGTGCTGGCCTTGGGTCTTTTTCTAGAACTGCGCGTCGCGTTCTGGACGGCGGTCGGCATCCCGGTTTCGGTACTGGGATCGCTCTTTCTCCTGCCTGCCATGGATGCAAGCATCAACATGATTTCCCTGTTCGGATTCATTGTCACGCTGGGCATTGTCGTGGATGATGCGGTTGTGGTTGGCGAGGAAATTTTCCATAACATGTCACTGGGCATGAGTCGAATGGAAGCCGCCGTCAAGGGAGTCAGACTCATGGCCACACCCGTCATCTTTGCCGTCAGCACCAACATCATCGCCTTTCTCCCCCTTCTATTCGTACCAGGTGAAACCGGGCAATTTTTCTACGTGTTGCCTGCGGTGGTGATTGCCGTGTTCACGGTTTCTTTGCTTGAGTGTCTGTTCATCCTGCCGGCACATCTGGCCCATCAAAGCCAAACACCCGTTTTTGCGCTCTATGAATCATTCCATGCCTGGCAAACACGATTGCGAATCCGGATTGATAACGCGATCGATCAGTGGTACAGCCCGGTGATTCACACTGTCGTCAGACATCGAATGCTCACCTGCGCCATTGCCGTGGCGGCCTTTCTCGGGGTGTTGGGATACACATTCAGTGGACGCATTGATTTCATGTTTCGGCCCTCCATCGAAACACCGTTTGTACAGGCTGAAATTGAAATGCCAGCAGGCACGCCCACCGATCGCACACGCGAAGTCGCTTTTCAAATTGAAGAAGCCGCCCGCAGAACCATAGACAAGCTGGGCGAGGATAACATCCTGATCGGCATTACCACTTCCGTCGCCGAACGCGGTTCGAATGGCGGGGAGGTGTCCGTACGGCTTGTATCCCAGAGTGAACGTAAGGTGACCTCCGCCGAGTTTGCCC
>JAQCFT010000480.1 GCA_027619545.1 Verrucomicrobiota bacterium
GGAAGTTCCCGCTTGAAGACCGGTCACTGGAACACAAGCCACAAGATCACTTTCCTCGCTGCTCCGAACCGGACCGTAGGTCGTTTCTTCCCCATCTTTTTTCAAACGCACCTCGACGTTGGAAGGCTTGACGGTTCGAACCCACACCTTGGCTCCGGATGTTGTGACACACCCCAACATGGGGCCCCCGAGGTGGTGAATCCGATGCCGTTCACAAAACTGAAGCACTTTTGGATCCCGGCTGACATCGGCAAACGTGTTCCGAGTCGATTTCGACAGGACCGCCTCGATCAAACTATAAAGCTGCTGATTGTGCTCCGGCTGTTTCCCCCAAAGATTCAGGAGATCCAATCCATCAATTTTGCTCAGGACATTACCCGGGCTGTAACCGGTCAGAGCTTCGGATTCCTGTCCGTTTATGGATGGCAAAAGCGCCAATGAAGAGGTCGCCGTAATAAACCTTCGTCGTGTGATTTTGCTCATGGTATGAATGGCTTGTATCAAATAACCAAAAGCAATCAAATCAGAATCAATTGTCAAAAAATGCTCTCACTGAGTTCACATGCATTACGTGCATCACTCAGGATAATCTGACTGCTGAAATCAAAAGATTGCCGGTTCAAATGAATACCCAGATAAAATCGGCCACACTCTGGCGATCGTGACTGTGCCGTAAGGATGTCACTTTCCTTTATTCCAAATAATGTGCGTACCGCTTTTTCCTGGGACGATCACATCTTTCCAACCATTACCGTCGAGATCATGAACACGAATCTGGAGTCCAATCCCCGGTCCCTTACCGGCCGGTGCGGTTGAAATGAGGTGCTTGGTCCAAGTCTGGTTTTGCGGAATCCAGTTGTAATATTGAACCGTGATATCATCGTGAGCGCCGGAATCATTTCCGGAATGGGCATAATATCGTTTACCGGTGATCAATTCGGGTTGACCATCGTTATCAATGTCCTCCCAGGCAAGTGAATGGCCTTGTGAAAATCTTTTATCGATGAGGTGTTGCCGCCAGGTGGTGACCCCGTTTGATTGAGGCTCAAGTTGTTCATGCCAGTAGAGACCGTAGCTGTGACCGTCGGACCAGATGATGTCGCTGTGTCCGTCCCGGTTCAGATCTACAATGAGAATCGGACAACTGGCATGAGGCAGATCAAAATCGTGATGATAAATCCAGGCACCGGCAAAGGGTCCGGCTTCAGGTTGTTCATACCAACCGTGCTGGTATATCAAGTCCTGCTTGCCATCTCCATTTAAATCTCCGAAACCGAGTCCATGTCCATTGCTCATGCGATTTGCCACCTCGGACACCACATGTTTTTCAGCCGACATTTTGCCATCAGAGCCCCTCACCAAACGGAATATCTGCATGGGATTTTGAGGGTTCCAGGAGTTTTCAATGTATTCTGGAGTTCCATCTCCGTCAATGTCATGGAGAAAGGTCGCTTCGTTGTGCCCGGTTCCGGTATCGACGAGCTGATGAACCGTCCAGAGTCCTCTGTCGTAGTTGCCCGCTCCCGGATTCTCAAACCAATCGACATTCATCAGCGTGAAACCTCCCGATATCACATCCAGATCACCGTCACCGTCCACATCCATCAAATGCTCGGAATTATTCTGCATGTAATCGGCGCCAAAGGGCAGGATCTCGCGGAGTTTTCGTTGTTTGAAATTCGGAGCCTGATACCAAAATTCACCGGAAGTAACATCCAACTTTCCATCACCATCGATATCCCCGACAGCAAGGCCTTCGTTGTTATCTTTGCGGAGTTGCTGAACCCGCCATTTGAGCGGAGAGGCCGCATTACCTTGAGGAATCGCATTCCATACGAAGACGCATAGAGACAGGATGAGGGGTGTATGCTTCATAAATGAATAGTGACTTCAGAGCGCCGCATTTTTCAAGCATTTGTATACGAAAGTAGAGGCATTCGCCAGAAAGTGGCCCCTTTTGTTTTTAGACAGCCGCCGCAGTCGCGCGATCTGCGAGAGGAACAGGATATACAGGATGAGATTAACGGAGAGTGAGATTTCTATATCTGCGTCCATCGCGTAGCCCCCCCAGGGGAGCGGTACGGATAACCACATTGGAAAGGCTTGATACAGAATCCCGCCAATCATCGCCCAAGGATGGTCGGTAGTTTAGGAGGTGTATCCCAGATGGGCATGTCCTCTCCGGAGATTTCCCTTTCGATGTCGCCACGGCGTTCTCGTATGAATTCACGAATCGACTCGTAGTCCACCTTGCGGTCAAAGAACCATCCTCGCTGTGAACCGGAAACATGCGGGTCCACCATTTTCTCAATCCGCCGGGTTTCCGCCAAGAGCTTTTCTTCATCCCAATGTTCATTCAGCAATTGTTTCATCCTGGCGGCATATTTTTTTCGAACCTCCGGAATTTGATATAACTTGTACGCCAGAATACCTATCGTCCGAACAGATCTTGGTGACCTTCGATCCACACCCAATGGACTGTATTTCTCAAACATGGCATCCGCACCCCAGGGCAGGAAATGAAACTTGTTGGTCTCGGGATTCAAGTAGATGAAGAAGTTGTTATGATTACCCGAATACCCATCCCAAAAGCTGAGCAAACCTTCCATCGCCCAAAACGTGTAGAAACTTTCCTCATCTATCAGGTTCCAGATTTCCTCTTCAAAATTGAAATCACTCGTTTGCAATTCAGCCATCACCAACATGTCCGAACTATCTTTGCTATGGTTCAATCCATGGATGGCAAGGACGTTTCGCCCGTATTTGAGTCGGTCCCGGTGATCGGATAAATCATAGGGAGCAAACTTCATGGACTGCCTGTCATCGCCACTTTTTTTGGCACGTGAGGACCAATTGGGTTGTGAAGGTGCATTGGAGCGCGCCACTTCAAATCCATTGAGGTAGGCCACGAATCCGTCGTCACACCTCATGCGAAGCAGAAATTTTTCCGCTGCATGAATCGCATCGAGATTCACCAATTCGAAAGGAAACCGAACATAAACCGACG
>JAQCFT010000481.1 GCA_027619545.1 Verrucomicrobiota bacterium
GTTTGCGGGGCTTGGGCGGTGTGATTAGCTGGAGCGGCACGTCATGGGATTTCCCGCGCGCTGCTCAATGTGGATCCAAATCTTCGCCCGCTGCTCAAGTCTGCAGGGCTTCTGACTCGCGATCCTCGTATGAAGGAACGTAAGAAGTACGGTCAGCCCGGCGCGCGCCGTCGTTTCCAATACAGCAAGCGTTAATTTATCCTTTTCAAATATTGGATTTCACGAGAGCCGTCGTTCATTCGACGGCTCTTTTTTTGTTTTTGATGAGGTTTCCCCAGGTGCGGTCAAATTGTGTTGTGGGCACTCGAGATCCGGGACCCTCTTTTTGACCTTTGCCGCAACCTGTATATGGAGAGGCAAGTTCTATTGATCGCCTTTTTCTGTAGGAATAAAAAAAAGCGGCGAGGGGGACCTCGCCGCTTTTTCAAAATGGCTACACAAACTTAGAGGCTTTCGGCATTGGCTGCGAGATAGCTCGCCACGCCGTCTGCGTCGGGTTTCATGCCGGATTGACCTTTTTGCCAGCCAGCCGGGCAGACTTCTCCGTTTTGTTCAAAGTACTGCAATGCTTCCACCACACGCAGGTGTTCATCGATGTTGCGTCCGAGTGGCAGATTGTTTACCGTTTGGGATTGGACAACGCCGTCTTTGTCGATGAGGAAGGTGCCTCGCATGGCCACGTGGGCCTCAGGGTGTTCCACGCCGTAGGATTGGGTGATCTTATGGTTTACGTCCGCCACGATCGGGAACTTCACGGGGCCAATGCCACCTTTGTTCACCGGGGTGTTTCGCCAGGCATGATGGGTGAACTGGGAGTCAATGGAAACGCCCAGAACTTCCACGCCGAGTTCGGCAAACTTTGGTTGGCGGTGGTCCATTGCGATGATTTCAGTTGGGCACACGAACGTGAAGTCTAATGGCCAGAAAAAGAGAATGACATATTTGCCTCTGTAATCGGACAAGCTGATTTCACTGATGCTTCCGTCCGGCATGGCTGCCGCCGCTTTAAAGTCAGGTGCTTCTTTCGCAACTAATACGCTCATAGTTTCAATAATGTAATGGATTTCGTTCTAATTGTTCTGATTTCTGAATCCCCTCAATATGACAATGGGAGACAGAGTTGGAATTATGACCTCAAACTGCGATCATGCAAAAGAAAAAGGCGGATTCGTCAGGACTTATTAAGTAGTTTGTAATGGTAAAAGGCAACGACGACCAATGAATGATGCACTTTTCCTGATTGGACCATCTGGTCGATTTCCTCTATGGGGACCAGGCGCGTGCGGATGTCTTCACCGGAATCGAATTCTGTGGCGTGCTTGTGCTCGCAATCTTCGATAAATACGGTTCGGCAAATATTGCTTTGAATGGCCGGGTTGGGCGCAATTTCACCGATCAAACGGGCGTTTCTTCCTTCATAGCCGGTTTCTTCACGCAACTCGCGCACACCTGTTTCCACTGCGGATGCATCTTCTGGATCCATGACACCTCCGGGGATTTCCAGATCTACGGTATCCGTTCCATGACGATACTGTTCGACCATGACCAGTTTGTTGTCAGGAGTGGTGGCAATGATGTTAACCCAATCCGGACAATCCAGAATAAAAAACTCATGGTCTTCATTCGTCCGTGGATTTGTGCGGACAGCTGAGCGCACCGACAGGATTCGGTAATCCTTCAGGGAACAGGTTTTTATGGTTGGCCAGGGTTGGATTTTCGACATCAAAGCCCTTTTTCCTTGGCAGCCCAACCCTGGCGCATGAGTTTTAAAAGGTGAGCGAGCGCTTCCGGATACGCCTTGCCTTTTTCTGTGGATAACTGTCGTGCCCTCTTATCCAGTTGGCTGGCCATGACACTTGCCCGATCACCTGGGCAACCGAACTGCTTAAGTAGGGCGGCCAACTGATTCAGTTCTGCTTCCGATGGAAGAGGGGGGGAGGGACTCATTGTTGATCTGCTTTCCTCGGGGAAGGGGGACTCCCTTGTGGGCCTAAGCTTGTTCAATGGTAATGCTTTTCACTCCGACCCTGTTTTCGGGTTTGCTCCTCTCACCGCTGTTGCTCATGGTGGTTGGAGTGTTGCCGATGTTCTCCAGAATATCTTCACCCTCGATCAATTCTCCGAAGGCGGTGTATTGTCCATCCAAAAAACTGGCTTCCGCCAGGCAAATGAAAAACTGGCTGCCCGCGGAGTCCGGGTGCTGGGAACGGGCCATGGAGATGACTCCTTTGACATGGGGACGGTCGTTAAATTCGGCCTTAATCTTGTATCCGGGTCCGCCTGTGCCGACCTGAGGGTGATCTTCTTTGCTCAGGGGGTCGCCGCCTTGGATCATAAACCCTTTGACGATACGATGAAAAGCGGTTCCGTCATAAAATCCTTCGCCGGCGAGCTTGATGAAATTTTCGACTGTTTTTGGAGCAACCTCAGGCCAGAACTTGAGTTTCATGGTTCCGGCGTCGGTTGTGATGACTGCGATGGATGAATTTAAATCTGCCATAGAGCAGGCACTATAGTCATGAGCTGGTGAAGAATGCAAATCAGGATTCATCATGAAAAATAAAGAGGCCGGACAGATAACTGCCCGGCCTGAACCCAAACGTACAAATGAACAAACTTGCCGCCTTGGACGGATGCTTGTCGGGGGCTTATTCAAAAGAAATTTGTTGTGTCACAAAAAAAGGCCGGAGCACATTGCTCCGGCCAATCCGATTTCATCACACGTAGTAACGCTTAAACACTTCAAGCAAATAAGTCCTGAGTCATCTAAGACACGCTCATCCTACTTTTCCCGGAGAAATGCTTCAAGTTTGAAACAAGAAAAAACGCACGACTCCATTTTGGGGTGTTTTTTTGAAGGGGTTCGTCTGATTTAACTAAATGATGGGTTTCCAACCTGGCTGATAATCTCTTTCCCAGAGGTTGTCTGAGTGTTGATGCGTTGATGTGATTGATCGGCTTGCCGGGTCAAAATGGACCGTCTGGCCGG
>JAQCFT010000482.1 GCA_027619545.1 Verrucomicrobiota bacterium
GGGGCTTTCTGGGTGAGGGAGCCTTATCAGGATCTACTGGGAGCCGGGTCCCATGGAACCACTTTTGGGGGATCCCCGCTGGCATGTTCAGTGGCTTTGAAGATTTTGGAAGTGATCCAACGCGACCATCTCGATCAAAACGCCGCCCGCATGGGAGCGATGTTGAGCAAAGGACTGCAGGTGCTGGCGGCCAAGTTCCCTGATTATATCAAGGAGATCCGGGGCATGGGACTGATGATCGGCGTCGTCTTTCATCCTGAAATTGCAGATTTGGGGAATAAGACTAGACCGGTATCTCTTCAGATCGTGGAACGTCTCCATGCAAAGGGCATGCTGACGATTCCATCCGGAACCCAGGTCGTACGATTCTTGCCGGCGCTCAATATCGGCGCCGCCGAAGTCGAGGAGGCCTTATCCATTTTAAATTCAACACTAGAATCCATCACATCATGAAACACTTTTTAAGTCTGGAAGAACAAAGCAGTTCGGATCTGGAGTACATTTTAAATCTGGCCGACAAACTGAAAGCGGAACGTGGGAATACCTCCTTCAAACCGCTGGCCTGCCAGACATGGGCGATGATTTTTTCCAAATCTTCCACCCGAACACGGGTTTCCTTCGAAGTGGGAGTGCGGGAGCTGGGGGGGCAGGTCATATTTCTTGCGGCGAATGATATGCAACTCGGGCGTGGTGAACCTATCAAGGATACCGCGCGTGTGCTGGGCCGTATGGTGCACGGGGCCATCATCCGGACCTATGGTCATCAGGATGTTCAGGACTTTGCTTCTTTCAGCAAAATCCACACGGTCAATGCACTGACGGATCACGCCCACCCTTGCCAGATCGTTGCGGATGTCATGACCATCCGGGAGAAATTGGGAGAGATCAAAGGGAAGACCGTTACATTCATCGGAGATGGGGCCTGTAATGTGGCGACATCCTGGATCTACGGAGCGATGCGGTTTGGATTTGAACTGAGGATTGCCGCACCCAAACAGTTCTTTCCGGCGCCGTACCTGATCGAGCAGGCCGGTGATTGCCTGAAAGTAACCGAAGATCTGGATGAGGCGGTCAGGGGAAGTGATGTGCTTTACACTGATGTCTGGGTTTCCATGGGCAAGGAAGAAGAATCGGCCAGTCGGTTGGAATTGTTGAAGGGTTACCAGATTGATGTGGATTTGATGGCGAAGGCTAATGATGGGGCTCTGCTGATGCATTGTCTGCCGGCATATCGTGGAAAGGAAGTCACGGAAGAGGTCCTGGAAGCCCATGCTCAGACCATATTTGATCAGGCTGAGAACCGGCTGCACGCTCAGAAGGCGATCATGGCCTGGCTCGTTGAGTAGTTGCGTTCCGCAAAAATGTATAAAACTTTGAATCCGCCTTGAAGGATGCGTCCTTTTGGCGCAAGTTATGTCATCATGCGTTGGAATTATATCATTTATCTCTTTCTTTTTGCCATTATTGGGACGGGCAAGACTCAGTTTTTGATGGCCCAGGAACAGAGTGTGCAGAGCACCATTTATCTCCTGCGCCAGGAATCTGATGAGCGCTACCGCAAACTATCAGCCGAATTGGAAGATGCCCAACAGGCAAATCTGACTCTTGTGCGTCGACTCGAAGCGTTGGAAGAAGAGAACCGAAGCCTTCGCAACTCCATCAACAAACTGCCGGCTGATTTGGTGACCGAATCGGATGCCAAGAAATTGTCGGATGCGCTTGTAGAGCAGATCAAGTCTGTGGACGGCAAACGGGCCGAGGACAACAAGATCATCAGCGAAGAAATCAAAAAGATCTGGAAAGCGATTGAAGAACTCGGCAAAGCGCCGGCACCCAAAGAAGTCAAGCGTGCAACCGATAAGCCCCGCAGGGTTCCCAAACGTATCGCGGAAGTTGTCTTGGAAAAGGGCTATACCCTTTCAGCGATAGCCGAAGCGTATCGACTCGAAGGATACGATGTGACGGTTGACGGGATTCTTGAAGCCAACCCCAACATCACCGATCCGACTAAAATTCGGGCAGGGGACACCATCATTGTTCCCATCGAATGGTGATTGTGCTGGAAACCGGTCCATGAAATTTCTCAGAAAACTCCACCTTTACTTGGGATGCTTTTTTGCGCCCCTGCTATTGTTCTACACGGCGACGGGATGGTATCAGACTGTCAGTGTTCATCGGAACAAGGCGGTGGGAGAAGCTGAGGGTGGGGGCTGGTTGGAGAAATTGACCTCCATTCATGTCGACCAGGTTTTCCCTCTTGCGTTTGCTGATACGTTTGATCCGGCCTTGTTCAAGTATCTGGTCGTGGCCATGTCCGTTGCCTTGATTGTCACTGTGGTCCTGGGAATCTTTCTCGCTTTTAAAATGAGCAAATCCAAGTGGATGGTCACGCTCGTGCTGGTGGCCGGTATATTGTTGCCCGTGATTTTGCTATACCTGGGCAACATCAAAGAATAGCGGGGTTGTCATGATTTACCTTTGGGCGACACTTGGAGCACTGGTTTGTCTTACGGCTATCTTTGCTTTATTGATGACTTCCATCCAATATCGGATTACTTCAAAGTATCTCGTGGTTTACTGCCTCGGTCTGCCGGTAAGACGGTTCGCGCTCAAGGATATGATCTCCGTGTCAAAGCGGCGCCGATTCCGGGCAGAACTTTGGGTGAGCACCTTCCGCTTCAAACACCGAAAACTGGTCATCCGACGCGACCGAGGCTTGTTTCGCGAAATCGTCATCACACCCGCCTACCGTTACGCGTTTCGAAACCAACTCGAAACCGCCGTCGAAACCGCCTCCGGTCACCACATCGAAGTCGAAGAAACAGAAGATTAACACGGCAAAAAAAACTCCCTGCTCATTCCAATGGATGACCTGTCCACTGCACTTGATTATACTGATTGCCAAAAGTATTTGCGCATAAGGGCTCGCTGATGCTTCTTATTCTCACGCAGGCTGCGCCAGGGACGCAGTGGCGCAGAGT
>JAQCFT010000483.1 GCA_027619545.1 Verrucomicrobiota bacterium
AGAACTGAACACAGGGCCGAGGAGTGGGAGCTTTAATTTCCATTTATCAACCGTCAGGCGGCCCTGAGGGGTTTTGATGTAGGTGACGAGACCGTAAGTGGCTCCCCCCAGGACGATCAGGATCAACCACCAGTAGTTTTGGATGAATGTGCTGACCGATAACAAAATCAAGGTGGGCAGGGGGAGTACATCCATCATGTCCGTCAACATCCCGAACAAGCGCGGTAAAACAACGGTGAGCAGAAGAGCAACGGTAAAAACCCCGAAACCCAATACAAACATTGGATACGCCACGGCACCGGTGACTTCGCTTCGGACATCGTCCTCGTGTTCCAAGAGATCGGCGACATCCTGCATGACCTGATGCAAGGCGCCGGCTTCTTCGCCCACACGGATCATGTTGACGTAGAGCGAGGAGAAATGTTTGGGATGCGATTCCATGGCGGCGGAAAGAGCGATGCCTTTGTGAACCGATTCCCAGAGAGATTGGACAATTTCCCTGAGCGCGGGATTGTCGATTTCCTCTTTCATGGCCATCAGGGCCTGCGGAATGGTGATACCTGCTTCGAGGAGTGCCGCCATTTCCTGTGTGAATGCGGTGATCTCTTTCCGTTTGATTCCGGAACCGAATCGAAAGCTCTGGGGTTTTTCTTTGCTGTCAGGTTTGGTCTTGGCGGCAGTGGTGGAGGCTTTGGAAGAATCGCTTCGGTCGGCTTCAAGTAGGGACGGAAAAAGGCCCTGGGTGTCCAGTAAACAGAGGGCTTCACGGCGGTCTTCAGCCTCGATGGTTCCGTCTGATGCGGTTCCATTTGCCTGAATGGCTTTGTATCGGAACCGTGTCATGAAACTTCAACGGTGGATGCCACACGAATAACTTCGCGCAGGGAGGTCATTCCTGTGTGTGCCTTGATGATGGCGTCTTCGCGCATGGACAACATGTGTTTGTCTGCATGTGCCTTGATTTCGCTGCTGGTGCCGCGATGCACGATCAAATCCCGCAAAGGGGCATCGATGGCCAACAGTTCAAAAATACCAACGCGTCCCCGATACCCCATCCCGCGGCACGTGTCACAGCCAGCACCTCTGTAGAAAGTCTTTTTGGCTTCCGGCCTGTTCTCCAGTCCAAGATTCATGAGGTGTTCGTTGGCCTCGGGGTCCTCTTCTATGCAATCAGGACAAAGACGACGTACCAGACGTTGGGCCAGCACGCCTTCCAGAGAGGATGAAATCAGAAAAGGTTCCACCCCCATATCCACCAAACGCGTGACAGCGCCCGCTGAATCATTCGTGTGAAGGGTGCTGAAGACCTGATGCCCGGTGAGGGCTGCACGGACCGCGATCTCGGCGGTTTCGGAATCCCGGATTTCCCCGACCATGACCGTATCCGGATCCTGGCGCAGGATCGCCCGCAGACCGGTGGCAAACGTAAAACCCCGTGATGGGCGGACCGGGATTTGGGCTACACCGGGAAGCTCGTATTCCACCGGATCTTCGATGGTGAGAATCTTCTTTTCAGGTGTGTACACCCCGCTGAGCACCGAATAAAGAGTGGTGGTTTTGCCGCTTCCGGTGGGGCCGGTGGTCAGGAAAAGGCCGTGTGGTTTGTTGACGAGACGATTGAGAAGATGAACACGTTCATCATCAAGCCCCAGTTCGGAGGGGGTGGGGACTTTCTGGTTTTTCTCGAGAAGGCGCATGACCACGCTTTCGCCATGGACTGTCGGCATGGTTCCGACACGCACATCCACCCGGGTTCCACGGTGTTGGATTTGGAAATGACCGTCCTGGGGAAGATAGCGTTCAGCGATGTTCATGTCCGCCATGATCTTGATACGGGAGATAATGGCTGCCTGCAGGTTGCGGGGAGGGGGTTGTTTTTCCTGAAGTAAACCATCAATGCGGTAGCGCAATTCCAGTTTGTTTTCAAACGGCACAAAATGAATGTCACTGGCCCGCTCGCGAATCGCGGTGGAAATGATGACATTGACGAGATTGACCACCGTCGGTTCATTGGCCATGACCTCAATGTCATGCAAATTACCCGTTGCCTGGGCGGCATCCTCGTTGGGATCCAGATTTTGGATCAACTGCTCCACCGTGATCTGATATATCTCGGCAATCCGCTCATTGAGTTCAGCTTCTGATGCCTGAGAGACTTTGATCTCGCTACCGGTGATGAGTATGAGATCCTCTTTGACGGCTGGCTCCAAATCCTGAGCAGAAGCAATCCAAAGCAATCCATCCTGGTATTGAAAAGGCAGCACCCGGTGTTTCTGGACAAAATCAGACGGGACAAGATCGATAAGCCCTTGAGGTATATCCAATTGTTTCAAGGAGATGCCATTGTGATTTTCCATGACTTGGTTAGCGAGGAAGGCCTCCTCCTTCGCAATGGGAGCATCTCCCAATGATTGTTGATTTATCTCTTCCATCAATATTTAGGCTTCATTGTGCAAAGGTGGTGGTGCCGGTTATCATATCTCATTTAACAACAATAGTAACCAAGGTTTCGGTCTGTTGTCCGTCTTGGACCTGTTTCATGTCTGTCAATGTAATAATATATTCAGAATTAAAGTTAAAGATGCCTGTTTTGTTTCAAAATACTTGCGTGTAGTCCGAATTAAACTGGAATTGGAATTTTAGACGCATTCGTTTCAAAGTTGTTCAAACGGAAAAATTTTGTGATTAAGCTGCTTATACACTTTGTTGCACCTTTTTGTTTTAGTTTTCTCCATTCATTACGTTTTTTTAATACGACCCATGTGAATCCCTATCGTTGGGGAGGGTGTTTTATTGAGGTGTTAGTCATGCGGTTCATCTAGTAAGAGTTATCTGCCGCCTCTTACCTTAGAAGAAATCAAGAAAATAAGCGCGCCGACGCATTGCATGAACGTTTCATCCATGCGGAAATGGTTGGCGAGAAGGGACAATCAATGTGGATTGTAACGTTTGATACGGGACTGAATTAGGCACTCA
>JAQCFT010000484.1 GCA_027619545.1 Verrucomicrobiota bacterium
TCTTGGTCCGGCTGGGTTTGAATTGGCCACACAAAATGATGTTCCCATGGCAGCCAAGGCCAATATTTTGACAACTGCCTTTCTGGGGGTGGATATGAAGTGTTCCCGTTGTCATGATGCGCCCTTTCATGAACATACCCAGAAGCAATTGTTCGGCATTGCGGGTATGCTGGCAGGGAAACCCATTCCTGTCCCTGCCAGCAGCAGTGTTCCATTGGACAAACCCCATCAAACCAAACGGAATGCATTGATCCGACTGTCCGTCAAGCCAGGCGATGAGGTGTCTCCGGCTTGGGAGTGGGATCAGTGGACGCCGAAAGAGGGTGTGGAATCTTGGCTGAACAATCCCAAAGACACCCGCGAACAACTGGCGTTTTTACTGACATCACCTCAGAACACGCGGTTCCCTCGCGTGATCGTGAACCGCCTTTGGAAACGTCTGATGGGGAGTGGTATTGTGGAGCCGGTTGACGACTGGGAACATGCGGATCCCACTCACCCCGCATTGCTGGATTATCTGGCACATTATTTTGTCCGCAACGATTACGATCTGAAGGCGGTGACCCGCTTGATTCTCAATTCCGACACCTACCAGCGCCGAACATCCCGGGAACAGGATGTGATCCGCATGTTCGGTGCTCCAGGGCCCAGGCAAATGACCGCGGAACAAATCGTGGACACCTTGTTTGCCGTTACTGGAAAGCCAATGAATGTGGAACCCTTGACGGTTGATATTGGAGGAGGGCGACCCTGGGCCAATGCCGTTCACCTTGGCAATCCAAGCCGCGCTTGGATGTTTGGAGGTTTGGCCAACAATCGGGACCGCCCCAGCCTGACTTTACCGCGTGTTCAAGCGGTTACGGATGTTCTGTCCGCATTCGGGTGGAGGGCATCCAGGCAGGAGCCTCTCACGGATCGAAAAACTCCACTGACTCCCCTGCAACCTGCCATTCTCAACAATGGAACGATGATGACCTGGTTGACAAGATTGTCTGATGATCATCCGTTGACGGAAATTGCGATGCAGGTCAAGTCACCCGGCGAATTGGTCGAACGATTATACCAGCGCATTCTGAGCCGCAAGCCGGATTTGATTGAAAAGCGTGAGGGGGTGTCTGCCATTCAGGAAGGGTTTTACGATCGAATCCTGTCGCGCACCATCTCCAGGACGGCCAGACCATCCAGACCGCCCTTGTATGTAACCTGGGCCAATCATCTTCAACCCGAAGCCACACACATTCAGTTGGAAGCCACACTCAAAGCAAAACAAGGAGATCCTCCCTCGCAACGTCTTGATCCTTCCTGGCGTGAGCGCATGGAGGATCTGGTGTGGAGTTTGTTGAATCTGCCTGAAACCATTTATTATCCATGACATGAAGATACCCCCGCTACCTAAGACTCTGACGCGACGTGCGTTTCTTTCCACCTTGGGAGCTGCCGGTGCGCATGTCACGATGCGTTCTGAAGTGGTTCCGGCGGGTGTGACCGCCTTTCCAAAGGGCAAGGCCAAAAGCTGCATCATGATTTGGTTGGGAGGTGGGATGAGTCAGATTGATACATTCGACCCGAAAGTGGTGGGTGAATGGACAGAGAAACGTCCCGGATCCCAATACCCTTCCATTCCGACGAGTGTGCCGGGTGTCCGGGTTTGTGAGCATTTATCCGGCTGCGCGGGTTTGATGGATCGCATGACGATTGTCCGCAGCGTGCATCATGAAGTGATTGACGAACATGGTGCCGCAGTGATTCGGGTGCACTCGGGGCGTCCCACCAGTGGAACGATTCAATATCCATCCATCGGATCCGTCATTGCGCATGAGCTGGGAAAAGCATCGGAAGATTTGTCTGCTTACGTGGTGGTTGGTTATCCCAATATCGCACGAGATCCCGGTTTTTTGGGAGCAGAACACGGTTACCTCTATGTGACCGACACCGCCGCCGGCCCAACCGGCTTGGCAAGGCCTTCGCATGTAAGTGATCAACGCCAGGCAAATCGTTCCGGATTGCTGGAAGGATTACGCAGAGATCGGGTCAAAGGTTATCCATGGCAGGACTACGACGGCATGGTCACGCGCAGCTTGCGATTGGCGGGTCCCAACTTCATGAACGTTTTTGATCTGGACCGTGAATCGGCCGACATGCGCCAACGTTATGGCGGTGAATTCGGTCAACGATGTTTGTTGGCACGACGATTGGTTGAACGCGGCGTTCGTTTCGTTGAAGTGTCCCACAACCTGAACTTTGTGAATGGAACCGGATGGGACACGCATTTCGAAGGGCAACAACAGCAACACCTGCTGATTCGGGAATTGGATGGCGCGTTGTCTGCCCTGGTTTCGGATCTTGAGCAAAAAGGGAAGTTGGATGACACACTTGTTGTCATTGGAACAGAATTTGGTCGTCCGGCCCATTTTGATTCCAAGGGAGGTAGAGGACATCATGGTCGTTGTTTCAGTCTGGTGTTGGCAGGTGGCGGTTTGAAACATCAGGGCGCATACGGTGTGACCAATGAGCTGGGAATGAAAATTGTCGATTCCCCTGTATCAATCCCCGATTTTCATGCAACCGTTTATGCTGCATTAGGAATCAATCCTGACAAGGCCTTGTATGATGGAGATCGTCCGGTCCCCATCACCGATGGAGGGATACCCATCGGTGCATTGTTCGCGTAAGAGCCCAGCTCGACCAAGGCGGTACCTCAGAGCGAGAAGAACGCTTCTCTGGAGTGCCTTTGGCTCTTGAACGAACCTATCTGATGGGAACCGTGAAGGGACTTGTTGATCTTTTGGTGAAATTCGGGTAGTTCATATCTTTATGAATTCCCGACTCAACTTGGCGGATGTTTGTACATTGTTGTCCCGATCCCTGCAACAGTTGGCGCTGCTTTGTTCAGGGCAAACGCATCTAAATAGCCAATAATTTGAGAAGGTAGGCGTGGTCCCAGCCAGCATTGA
>JAQCFT010000485.1 GCA_027619545.1 Verrucomicrobiota bacterium
TTTCGGATCGATGAAGTCGTGTTTGCTTTTCCCTGTATCCGCCACGGATGTTTATTCCTCCTGTTCCAGTTCGCTCACCAGGCGATGAACAATTTGACGGCTGTCAATCCCCTCGGACTCAGCCCCGAATGAAGTCAACACACGATGCATGAGCACCGGTTCCGCGACCGCAACAATATCCTCCAAACGAACCATGTAACTTCCAAGCAAAGCGGCGCGTGATTTGGCCCCGAGAATGAGGTATTGCATGGCTCGGGGTCCCGCGCCCCAACTCACCAGGGGTTTGAGCCAATCGGGAGAATCCGTGTCACCGGGGCGTGTGCGCCGCACCAGATGGGCGGCAAATTTGTAAATATGATCCGGCACCGGAACACGACGCACCAGTTCCTGATATTTTTTAACCCGCTCTCCATCGATGACGTGTTTCAATTCAGGCATGGGATCCCCCGTCGTCAGGCGACCGATCTCGATTTCTTCCTCCAAACTCGGATACCCCACATCAATCATGAACATGAACCGGTCCAATTGGGCCTCGGGTAAAGGATAAGTCCCTTCCTGTTCGATGGGATTCTGTGTGGCCAAGACAAAGAATGGTTCTTCCATCGGATAAGAATAACCCGCCGCGGTGACACGATGTTCCTGCATGGCTTCCAGCATGGCCGCCTGAGTCTTGGAGGGAGCCCGGTTGATTTCGTCCGCCAGAACAATGCTGGCAAACACCGGTCCTTTGACGAATTCAAACTCACGACGTCCAGTATCGGATTCGTGTAGGATTTCGGTTCCGGTAATATCCATGGGCATGAGGTCGGGAGTGAACTGAATCCGGCTGAAACTCAGATCCATAGTTTCCGCCAGTCGCTTGACCAGCATGGTCTTGGCGAGACCGGGCACACCAATCAACAAGGCGTGTCCCTGGGCGAAAAGACATATGGCAAGGCGCTCGACCACGGACTTCTGCCCGACGATGACCTTGCCGAGTTCATCGCACATGAGTGCGTAATCCTGACGCAAGGCATCAATAGCGGCGACATCCTGCGCCTGGATCTGTTCATTGGCATCTGTATTCGACATGATGTAAACGATAACTTCGTATAAATTCAGATTAACGGGTTGAGATCCATTTCAGATGGATTAACGAAAATGATCAATCGTAATCGTAAGGGAGAAGAATGATTTTCATACGGTCTTGCGGATGACGCAAACATTCTTTATTTTTCCTTGGCAAGGCTCAGGCCAACAACATGGTTCGCACCGAAAACAACCCATGCCACAAAGCAACATCAAAACGACAACGAAATTGAACAACGTTTTCTGGAATGCGGTGGCTCGACACCGCTCTGGATACCATCCGACCACGTAATGGCATTCTACTCCCCAACAACACCATTCTTGACTGCAAAAACTAAGAAGGTCCCGGTTGAAGAATGTATATGGCGTTTCCGAAAGTTATCCAGAACGGCGATAACTCGCACGCACTCAAAAATGAACCCAACATTCACCAATGGTTTTCTGAAGTTTGGCATGCTTCCCTGAATCCCTGATGGCAATCATGGAACTTAAAGAAACATTCAAAACCAGTGTAGGACCCATTTATTGTCCCATGATTGTTGGAAGCATTCCCAAGTCTTTATAATCCTGAATCAACGATGAACAACACAGCACTACTTCTGGCCGGCATTCCGGCTGTCCAAAAAAACCTCTACCACCGCATCCAGTTCATGGTGGGCGACCCTGTTGGATGGATCCAATTTCCAAACCAAAGCGAAGCGAACGGAACCTTACTGATCTGCCGGGACATCGAAATGGACCGCGCCAAAAAGCATTCCACCGCTCAAAGGGTGGCATGCCCCGTCGATTTCGCCCCGGATTCCGGATTATCCGGGGACCGCGAAACCGCCACCGCACAAGCCATTGCCGAGTGCCTGTGTCGCCAAAACATCACATCGGTCACATCAGATCGATCCCTTTCACTGATTTATATCAACGCGCTTAAGGAACGAGGCATCCACATTGAGTACAACCCGGACATGGGGGTCCTGGAACGACGCGCAAAATCACCTCAGGAACTGGAAGCTCTGCAAAAAGCCCAGGAAGCCACCGAATCCGTCATGATCAAGGCCTGTCAACTGGTGAGCCATGGCAAAGCACGCACAGACGGCACGCTGGAATTGGAAGGCATTCCATTGACCTCCGAAGTGATCCGATCACGGATTGATCGCTGGTTATTGGATATTGGATACGAAAACCCCGGAAGCATTGTGGCCTGCGGTCCGGATGCGGCGGATTGTCATTTCTTCGGGGCAGGTCCTTTGCGGACCGAAACCCCGGTCATCATCGACATCTTTCCGAAAGACAAAACCAGTCAATACAACGGTGACTGCACGCGCACCGTCGTACACGGCAAGGTGCCCTCAGATATCGAACGAGCCTACAACACCGTGGTTCAGGCCAAACTGGCTGGAATGAAAGCCGCCAAAGCCGGCGTGACCGGCGAATCGGTCCATCGTGCCACCATCGGCGTCATCCACGAGAATGGATACGAGACCGGTCTCCCCTCAGAGACCTCACCGGCAACCCGCTGCGCCATGGTGCATGGCACCGGACATGGAGTGGGACTGGAAGTGCACGAGCCGCCCTTGTTGGATTTCAAAGGACCCCGGTTGGTGGTCGGAGATGTACTGACGATCGAACCCGGCCTCTATAGCCCCGCCTGGGGCGGCGTCCGAAGCGAGGACATGGTAGCCGTGGAAACCGACGGATGCAAAAATTTCAACAAGCTCCCGGATACCCTGACCTGGTAGACGGGATATCCACGACGTGTCGGGACTGCGCGTCCGCCAACGTGTCGGCACAACGCAACGGTCTTTCCTACACCCCGACGCGCCACGCGGCTCTGCGGCAGCAGAGCCCTACCGGAACCGTCGGCTCTTGGGATGGTAGGGATGCGC
>JAQCFT010000061.1 GCA_027619545.1 Verrucomicrobiota bacterium
CAATCCAGGAGAAACATTAACCATGCTCAAAGCGTGCTAACCCTTAAAACAAAAAGCCGTGATAATGGTGCTGAGTGGATCTCCCGCATAACCGGTAATGATTACGGTTGTCAAATGGGAGGATTTCCTTTCTTTTGAAGGGCAACAGGTCAGAATCACGTGGAGCATCAGAAGAAAGTCAAACATCGGACCCTTGCGACCCATCCACTTTGTGGAGCGGATGTCAAAACCCTGTGGAGTGTGTTTCGTCGCAGTGGCGGTATTCAGTTGGATCGCGTAGGCGATATGGGCATGATCCTGTGTTCTGCTTTGGCTCGCTTGCCATTTAATTGGATGGAAAGGGTTTATGTGGATTCCATATTGCCTGAAAGACGTCCTTCGGCACCTCCGATTTTCATTCTGGGGCATTGGCGAAGCGGAACCACCCATCTCTACAACATTCTGTCAAAATCTCCTTCCTTCGGTTATCTCCCGCCCATCGCAACCGGTATTCCATGGAATATGTTGTTGTTGGGGCGTTGGCTGGAGCCCTGGTTGATCAAGACCCTGCCGTCTGAGAGGTTTATCGATAATGTCCCCGTGCAGCATGATTCGCCACAAGAGGACGAGATTGCACTGGCGAACATGATCGATGTCTCATTCTACCACGGCCTCTATTTTCCTAAACACTTTCGCTCGTATTTCAATCAGGGTGTTTACTTCGATCGGGATAATTCGACTGAGGTGGCTCGGTGGAAGAAGGCATTCCTGTATTTCATGAACAAGCTTTCCTTGCTCAATGAAGGCAAGGCGATTCTGGTCAAGAACCCAGTCTATACCGCACGAGTGGCTCTTTTGCGGGAGATGTATCCGGATGCCAAATTCATTCACATTCATCGGAACCCATTCAGAGTTTTTGAATCGATGATGAATTTTTACCGGAATCTCTTTCGAGAGCTGGCGTTTCAACCTTACGATCATCTGTCCATTCCAAACCTGGTCCTGGAGCATTATCCCAAGATCATGGATCGTTTGGTGAGCGAAACGGCGGACCTGCCTTCGGGGCAGTTCATTGAACTGGGTTACGACATGCTTGACCAGCAACCCATGCAGGCGCTGGAACAGATTTATGATCAGATAGATTTGGGTGATTTTGAACAGGACAAACCCCATTTTCTGGCTTATCTGGATTCGGTGAAGCGTTATCAAAAGAACCGTTACGAGTATTCGCGCGATACAGTTGATCTGGTTCAAAAACACTGGGGCCGTTTTGTGGAGCGGTGGAACTATGCGGTTCCGACAATTGGCAATGGAGATGGCGATGAGTGACATCTCCTTGGTGACAGGCGGGGCCGGGTTCATCGGGCAACATGTTGTGGACGCTCTTCGGCGGCGCGGTGATCGGGTGCGTGTGTTGGATCTGCAGAAACCAGCCAGACCGTGCGCCGAAGTGGAATATCTTTTGGGAAACATCACCGAACAAGCTGCCGTGCGTTCAGCTATGAAGGGAGTTTCGCGTGTGTTTCATTTGGCTGCAAAGGCGGGCTTATGGGCGCATCGCAAAAGTGATTTTTATGCAGTGAATCAAATGGGTGCCCGGCATGTATTTCAAGAAGCTGAGCGAGCGGGGGTGGAGCGCATCGTGCACTGTTCCACCGAATCCATACTCAAAAGCTTTCGTCGAAAAGGGGGGGATGAGCCCACCGACGAAAAGGTTCAATTGACGATTGAAGACATGCCCGGTGATTACTGTCGGGCCAAATTCCTCGCCGAACAGGAAGCCCTGGATGCCGCAGCACGGGGACTGCCTGTGGTGGTGGTGAATCCAACCGTTCCCATCGGACCAGGAGACGCTACGCTGACGCCGCCTTCACGCATGTTGTTGGGGTATTTAAACGGGAAATACGGGGCCTATCTGGAAACCCACATGAACATGGTCGACGCCCGTGATGTGGCGGCAGGCCATGTTGCAGCGGATGAAAGGGGGAAAGTGGGGGAGCGTTATATTCTTGGAGGTACGAATCTGAACCTGAGTGTGTTGCTGAAGGAACTGGAGGGGATCACCGGGCGTCCCATGCCCAAGAAACAAGTGCCCTATTGGTTGGCACTCGGCTTTAGTTATTTTAGTGAAACATGGGCAAACATCACAGGCAAACCACCGGCTGCTCCGATCACGGGAGTGCGATTGGCAGCTTCACCCATGTTGTTCGATAACGCTAAAGCCGTGAACGAACTGGGTATCCGGTTTCGACCATTAAGGGAATCACTTGTCGATGAAATTCAATGGTTCCGTGATGCCGGGTATTTGAATTGGGATAAGTCCGGGGGGAAATGGGATCACTGATTTCTCGAGTCGAATGGAAACTGTTGCCTGAGGGAGCATCGAATGAAGATTTCCAAATCCGGCAAAATCTCCTTCACTTGAAAAAACTTCAGTTTGTGCCCGCTGATCACGTCTTCTTCCATGGTCAATGGCGTTCTTGTGACGTCAGAAATGATACCTTTGGTGTTTTGAATTCGAGCGAACCGTCTTTCCAATGAAAAGAGCCACCCCGTAATTGGGGTGGCTCTGATCAGAGAGTTTTTAGGGGGAAGTCAAGTAGGGTTATCAGTCCTCGACTGCTTCCAATTCAACGCCTTCAGGCCATTTTGCGCCTTGGTCGATCCATGCGCGAACCAGGCCGACTTGTTCTTTGGTCAGCTTGGCGTATTTGTCGCGCTTGTCGAGCGGGGGCATTTCCATTTCTTCCACCAGATCGGCGATGTAGTGCACAAACGGGCTCTTGTCGCTCTTTCCAACGATGATGGCCTTTTCATCACTGCTGCCGCCGGCAATGGTTTTTTCACGATTGTTCATGAAATACTTGCCTTTAGCGCGAGGTTTGACGCCGTGACAGCTGAAGCAGGCTTTTTCGAACAAAGGCTTCAAGTCTTTGACGAAATCGATCTTTTTGTCGGATGCAGGAGGTAATTTGCTCGTGTCCACCTCATCCGCTGCATAAGCGTTCAGACCGCAAAGCATGGCTGCGGTTGCCATGGTAACTTGGATTGTTTTTATCATACGCATCTATGAGTTTAATAGACGGCTTGTTGCGTCAACTATTCAAAGTTCAGGAGATTTCTTCCCATTTTCTGTTCCTGGCTGAATTCAAAACGGCGTCACATACCTTGGCCGTTTCGAGCGCATCTCGGAAGGTCGGTGCGCAGGGTTCGCCTTTCTCCAGACTGCGCAGGAAGTCCGCGACCTGGTGCACGAAGGTGTGTTCGTATCCGATACACAAACCGGGCACCCACCAGTTGCCCATGTAAGGCTGATCTCCATCGGAGACGTGGATGCTGCGCCAACCGCGGACGATGCCTTCGTCCGAATAATCGAAGTATTCCAAGCGGTTCAGATCATGAAGATCCCAGCGGATGGAGGCGTTTTCACCATTAATTTCCAAGGTGTAGAGTGCTTTGTGACCGCGTGCGTATCGCGTGGATTCGAACAGTCCCAGTGATCCATTATTAAAATGGCAGTGGAAGATGCAGGCGTCATCAATGGTTACGGCCTGTTTTTGACCGGTTGCCTGATGAACGCGCTCCTTGATGAAGGTTTCGGTCATGGCGGAAACATCCTTGATGCCACCGTTTAACCAAATGGCCGTATCAATACAATGTGCCAACAAATCGCCCGTCACACCGGATCCGGCTGCCTGGGCATCCAGACGCCACAGGGCTGCGCCACCTTGCGGGAGATCCGCGTTGATGGTCCAATCCTGCAGGAAGTTTGCGCGGTAATGAAAGATTTTGCCCAGCTTGCCTGAATCAATGATCTGTTTGGCCAATGTCACCGCGGGGATACGGCGATAGTTGTACCAAACGGTGTTGGCGACTCCTGCTTTCTCAACCGCCTCCACCATCGGCAGTGATTCTTCGGCGGTGCGTGCAAGAGGTTTTTCACAGAGGATCATTTTACCCGCTTCGGCTGCGGCAATGGCGATTTCTGCATGCGTGTCGTTGGGTGTGCAGATATCGATGGCATCGATGTCATCGCGTTGGACAAGGGCTTTCCAGTCGGTTTCTACGGATTCATAGCCCCATTGTGCTGCAAATTCCTTTGCCTTTTCCTCGGTGCGGCCACAGATGGCTTTCAACACCGGACGGTATCCGATATCGCCGAAGAAGTCATTGACGCGCTTGTATCCGTTGGAGTGGGTGCGGCCCATAAATCCGTAACCCACCAATCCGATGTTCAATGGTTTTTTGTCACTCATTCTCTTATCTCCTTAAAAACAATTTTCTCTTCGTTAGAGGGAGCCCCTTACTTGCCGTGGGCGTCACGTACTTTAATCATGGCATCCAGGATGGTGTTCCATGTGGCCGGGTTTTCGAGGGTGGCGTTCGGGAACATGCAGCCGTCCCAGCAGATGTGCTTGATGCCTCGGCTTTCAAAATCCTTCAACCAGTAACCAGCGCAACGGGTGATATCCAGTTTGCCGTTGGGATCGTCAGCGGGGCAGTGTTTGCCGGTCTTGTCGTGAGAACCTGCGCCGTGGACTTCTCCGTCGTTTTGTGCCACATGGAAATCGATGGTCCAAGGGCGCAGTTTGTCGGTCATTTGTTCGTATGCAGCCCAGAATTCTTCGTCTGAATAACCTTGCTTGATGAGCGCGTGTTCGGGGGCGTTGTAGCCCAAGGTATAAAGATAAGTATGTGCCAGGTCTGCCTGGAAACCGAGAGATTCCGGCATGCCGACACCTTCCAGTACGTCGAGCATGTCTTTCCAGGAATGCATGCCTGCCCAGCAGATTTCACCCTCAGCGGCCAGACGTTCACCATGGTCGGCGGCGATTTGGGCCGCTTTCTTGAAAGTGTCGACGATGCGGGCAGTGTTGGTGCCCGGGTTTTCACGCCATTTTTCGACACCGAATTCGGCGGAATCAATGCGGATCACGCCATACTTGCGCACGCCATGTTCATTAAATACTTTGGCGATGCGGCAGGCCATCTTGACGGCACTCAGAAATTTTTCCTGCTGTTCATCCGTGCCCATGGCGGAATCACCCACGGTGCCCGGCCAGACGGGAGCTACCAGGGATCCGACTGAAAAACCCTTGCCGGCAATCAGATCAGCAATCTGCTTGAGTTCGTCGTCACCGGCCTCCGGATTGGTGTGAGGCAGAAAAAGGAAATAGTCGATGCCTTCAAATTTCTGGCCGTTGACCTCGGCGCCTGCCGTGAGGTCGAGCATTTTTTCAAGGCTGATGGGTGGTTCCTGTCCTTCATCGGTTCCTTTTCCGACGAGGCCGGGCCACATAGCGTTGTGGAGCTTTGGACTAACGTTGCTCATGCAATTTCCTTTCTGATCGTTTCAATTGTTGTGTTTGTCTCGCAAAAAGTGACGCACCCCTCACACGCGGGCAATCCGCACAACGGCGTGCTTCGGCGCATTGGGTTGCGGGTGACGAACTAGAAAATTAACAGCCCACCCAAGTATCAAGCAATGCAAAATATCAGCGAATAAAAAAGCCCCGGAATGTTCCGGGGCTTTTCTGTTTTGGAATCTTTCAATCGACTACTTCACCACTTTCCAGATGCCACGCATCAGCAAGTGATGCCCGGGGAAGGTGCACAGGAAATCGTAGTCGCCCGGCTCATTCGGTGCCGTGAATTCGAGCACTTCCTGCTGCTTGTTTTGAAGCAGTTTGGAGTGGGCAATGATCTTGTCATTGTCCGGAATGAATCCCTTCGCAAATCCGTCGGCGGCCATCTGGATGGCTGCCATGCCGATTTCATTGGCGGATTTTGGTTGGGAGAAGACGATGTTGTGCGGCATGAAATCGTGATTGACAAAGGTCACTTTCACTTTCGCACCGGCTTTGACTTCAAAAGATTTGATGTCGTATTGCATTTTTTCCGGGACAGTTCCAATCGTTACTTCAACCAGATTATCCGAGCTGGAAGTCACCCCGGAAGCTGGTCCGGACGTTTCCAGAACGTCTGATGCCACCAGTGTCGGAGGAGCTTGTTCCATGCCAAACCAGTGGTGCTGCACCGTGCGTGCCGCGTTGCGGGCGTGCTCAACCGGAGACTGCAGCAGTTGGGTGAGCAGGTCCGTGTTGCGCACGTTGTGTTGCTGGTGCAGCCACAGTGCTTCCAACAGATGGTGTGCATGGTCTGCGTTGTCGGTATCAAATTGTTTGATCCAGCGGTTGGCTGCGGCGATGACTTCGCCGGTGTCGCGTCCGCTTAATTCAATGCGGGTGCGGTAGCGCACACCATCGATAGGGTGCTCCAGGTTTTTCATCAGTTGATCCAATGAAGCTCCGGCGATTTCAACCGGTGCCTGAAGTGGACGATCTTTGTAGATCATACGGTAAACACGTCCGTGTTTGTGGTCACGATTCGGGTCACGAACGTTGTGCTGCATGTGACCGATGATCACGTTTTGCCAGTCCGAAATGTAAAGAGCACCGTCTTCTCCAAACTCAATGTCGCTTGGGCGGAAGTTCTTGTCGTTGGATGCCAGCAGGTCGCCCAGTGGCTCGCCCCAGACGTTGCCTGAGTCTCCGTCACGGTTGAGTTCATACTGTTTGATTCCCAGGAACCCGATAGTGTTGGCGATCATGAAATCTCCCTGATAGGAGGCGGGGAAGTTTTCGCTGGAGATCACTCCATTGGCAGGTACAGGTCGGACCTGCATCTCCAGGAGCTTTTGCATTTTGAAACCTTTTTCAGCCGGAACCACCTGGTAGGCGCGGCCTCCCGTTCCGTCGGTGGCGTAATGATAGCCCCATTTGTCGAAGCTGATTCCGTGTGGATTCGGGCTGTTGTCGGCGTGGTAGCTGATGTGATAACGACGTGGGTCAAAGCGGAACATCCCTGAAGAACCGGTGTTCAGAGCAGGGGAGTAAGGGTGTTCGATGTTGTTCACCAGAAAGATGCCGCTCTGCCAGTAGATGCCCCCGTCCGGACCATATACAAAAGCGTTTGCCGCGTGATGTGTGTCCGCGGAACCAATGCCCTCCAGAAAGACGATTTCTTCATCGGCCACATCATCGCCGTCATTGTCTTTCAAGAACAGGATATTGGGCTGGGAAGCGACGAGGACACCGCCATTCCAGAATTCAAATCCGGTCGGGTTGTGCACTTTTGCAAAGGTGATGGCTTCGTCGGCAATACCGTCGCGGTTTGCGTCGGGAAGGATGATCAGTCGATCGTCCATTTCTTTCAAAGGTTCCCATTTGGGATAGGTTTTCCATGTGGCGGCCCAAAGGCGACCTTTGGTGTCGACGGAAAGTTGAACGGGGTTGACCAGTTCGGGGAAACGTTTTTCATCTGCGAACAGGTTGATTTCAAACCCTTCCGGGACGGTCATGTTACCGATGGCCTGTTGGCCGTCCTGGTAATTCAGGTTTCCTTCCTTCTGGGCGCTGGAGCTGGGGCTGCCGCCGCCGACGTTCGATACCACTTGAACGGGAGGGGGAACGTTGCTGTCGTCGATTTCAATATCGCGGCCTTCGGTCAAGGTCCAGATGCGTATGTCGCGGTTGGCGGTCATGATGTCGAGCATGATCAATTCATGCATCAGAACCTCGCGGTTCGTCTGACCCTGAACGAATTTGAGAGTGGAGCGTCCACCCCAGACGTCATTGCCGTCGGTGGCACGGTAGCGGTTGAACCAGTGGAAATTCTTGTCCAACACTGCCTGACGGAGTTTTTCCAGTTCGGAACTGGCGGTGAAGGATTCGTTCAGCAGGGTGGAGCCGATGAACTGGGCGATCAAGCGGTTGCCTTCGTCGTTGAGGTGAATGCCATTCAAGGTCAATGGTTCATCCGAAGCCTGGTAGAGTGCCTGGCTGGCTGCGAACAGGTCGACAAATGAGACATTCTTTTCAACGGCGACCTGGCGGGTGGCTGCGGTATAGAGAGCCAGATTGGCGTTGTTTTTGGTCCCGTCCGGAATATTGCGGTCGTCAATGTCCTCGTTCGCAATGGGAGAGAACAAAACGATGGTGGGCTCGGTTTTGCCGTTGGGTTTGAGGTTGCGGTAATTGTCAATCATGCTGCGGAGATCGTTTTTGAAGGAATCCAGCCCTTCTTCTCCTGCGAAAGATTCGTTGTAACCGAACATGGCGAAGATGACATCGGCTTCACAATGAGTGAGGTATTCTTCCGGAGTCATGAACCCCGAGTTTCGTGGACGTTTTGCCACCTGATCTCCGGGGAAACCGAGATTTCTGAATGTCAGGTGCTTGCCTTGGGAGCGGCTCTGAATCAGAGTTTCAAGCCAGCCGCTGTATTGAATGCGCGTGGCTAAGGTGTTGCCGATGATGCAGACTCGATCCCCATCTTCGAGGTTCAGTTGTGCTTCCAATTGCTGACTGGAGAACCCAAGGGCTCCAGCCGTGATGGCAACCATGGTTGCCGCCAGCGATTTAAACGATGATTTCCACATAATTAAATTAAGGAATGAAGGTGCTATTGAGCCATAAACAGCACAAATCGCAATCGAAAACTGAAATTGGTTTCAAGGAGACGATAAGCCGAATTTTGTCGATCCCGATGAATCGGGACGGAGGACCATTTATCTGAGCGACCCAACCCGGAACCTCGTCCGCCGAAACGGACACGAGACGAGCAGCCTCCAGGCTCCCTATTTGGTCTTGCACCCGATGGGGTTTACCCTGCCTCTTGGATTGCTCCTCGAGCGGTGGGCTCTTACCCCACCATTTCACCCTTACCCCGCCGAAACGGGGCGGTTTATTTTCTGCTGCACTGGCCGTCAACACTTCCTCGCGGATGCGCTGCCCGCATGTACTCCCGCCCGAAAACGGGATTACGCGGCATCGTGCTCTTTGGAGTTCGGACTTTCCTCCCCCGGCTCAAGACCGGAAGCGATCCTCTGCCTCCCTGAAACCGAATGCAAGTTAACTGTTGGAAGAGCGGGACACAAGCAGGAACAAGGCGGTCTCGGTCAAAACTCCTTATTGAATTGCTTCCCTGCCAGTTTTTTGTCATGGTTCTTTAAAACGTTAAAAACAGGCTTTTTTTCAAATGAGTGAAAAACAAATCAGTCCCGAAGCAATCAAAGATCTCAACCCGTTTTCGAGAGAATTTGACGCTGATATGATGCAAAAAGGTGTGGAAATCCATGCTCAAGGAGCCGTTCGACATTTGGAGATGATTTCCGGAGCCGGTGATGTGGATGCTGTCGTTGTCTGTCAGAACGAGACCTGTGAGGTATGGCTTTCCCATTACGATGAGGAAGGTTGGGTTGGGGGATGCAGCGGGTTGGATTGTTACGACTATTGCGAGCACATGTTTGCGGTGATTCTGGCTCTGAAACAACTTGGTAAACAACCTTCTCATCTGGATAAACAGCCTGCTCGCAAACAAAACTCCTCGGCATTGGAGGAGGCTTTCCGTAAAGCGAAGGGTGAGCCCTTGTCCAAAAAGGAGATGTTGGCAGTCAAGTCTGTCAACGCAATCTACGAGGAATTGGTTCCCAGAAAGAGCACCCCAAATGCGTGGATGCTGAGTCGGATAAACGTTCAGTGCGACACTTATTTTTGGGGGACGATCGATTTGTGGGATGAATTTCCCGAAAACGATCATGTTTTTTGGCTCCATATCGTGGCGTATTGCCGGAAAAATGGAGGAACATTCCCCATGGAACTGGAGCCAGTCAGCGATGTTTCCCTCATAGCTGACCGAATGCTGCAGTTGGAACGGCGAAAAATCATCAATCACTGGCAGACCCTCTTTCTGCAAGACGAGTGGCAGGGCGGGGCCTCAAGAGGCATGGCCTTGGATGGGGGTGCTTTCACAAAGAAGGGAACTCCTGTCCAATTGCGTCTTAAACTTCAAAATGACAAGGCGATGTTGGAATCGAACAGGGAAGATCTTGGTTGGACCAAAATGACGAGGAAAGCAGCCCAACAGATGATGGAAGATCTGCATCAAGGCCGCATCTCCATGTCAGCCGATGATGAATCATTGTTTGGTCGCATTCAGGATGAAGATCAACGGTCCCATTATCGGGTCTCGCTGCATTTTGCTTCTCATTCAGATGCTCAATCACTGATTGGTCTTCTGATGAGCCCCCATTTGAGATCGAAATGTGTGGATCAAGCTGGAAATCCTTTTGCATTCAGCGATGTCCCCCTTGTGTGGGCCATGCAGCCCAAGGTTCATGAAGGCTGGGAGGGGTATGAATTCTTTTTGGAAGCATCTGATGGCGCCCCAATCGAAGAGCCGGGTTGGACTTTGCATGGGAACCCGACCCTGTATCGGACCGGAAACGAATGGCGAGTCGGTCCAAAGTTCTTGGACAAGTTGTTTCCATTTCGTGGCGTCCGATTTGTTCCAAAGGAGGTGATTGAGAGTCAGGATGGTGTCTGTTTTTTTCAAAACGCAGGCGTGCGTTTTCCGAAACAAATTCAAGAAAGAATCGATATCCAGCCTTTGCATCCTGTCTTGAGATGCCGGTTGGATGGCGCGTCCGTAGAGGAATGTCTTGTGGAGGTATTTGCGGCGAATACCGATGGTGAACTGCTTAAGGCTTGGTCGGATGGCCATTGGATCAATGTGGAATCGGATGGGGACTCACTTGTGTTGCAGGAGAATCAGGGCGCGAAAGGAAAAAACTTTGTGATCCATGACCAAGGGCAGTTGAGCGGTGTGCCATCCATTATGGATCCGCTCAAAGTGCGGAAGAGCATCCCGTACGGACGTTATTCCTATGAGAAGGGAATTTCACAATTCAGGAAGAAGATTTCAAACGCCTTCCCCAAACAGTTTTTTGAGTGGTTGGAAACTTTGCCCCGGGAAGTGGAGGTGCGTCTGGAGGGGCCCTTGGAATCGTTTTCCAAAAAATCGGCGAGTCGCTCCGTCAGCTTGACCGCCAAGGAAAACGATATTGATTGGTTTGATGTGCAGCTTGTTACAAAAATCGAAGACACCGAATTGACAACAGAAGAAATCCAGCTCCTGACGAAAGCCAAAGGCAAATGGGTTCGGATGGGGGAAAAAGGATGGCGCCGGATGCTTTATGAAATCAGTGAGGAAGACAGCCGGGACCTGGCGAAACTGGGTATCAGCCCCGAAAACATGGGGGGCGAGCCTCAGCGGTTTCACGCTTTGCAGTTGGCGAATCCCGTGGCCGCTCGGTTTCTTCCCGAAAAGCAGGCCGAGGCCATTCGGATCAGAGGGGAAAAAGTAAAAACGAGCGTTCAACCGGCAATACCCCGGACCATCAAAGCGGACATGCGATCCTATCAGGTGGAGGGATTTCATTTTCTAGCCTACCTTTCCACCAATCAGTTCGGCGGCATCCTGGCGGATGACATGGGATTGGGCAAAACGCTTCAGACACTCGCCTGGCTTGAGTGGCTGCGCAGCAAGAAAGCTCACAGAAACTTGCCCTCGCTGGTCGTTTGCCCGAAAAGTGTTATGGATAACTGGCGGGCGGAAGCCGAAAAGTTTGTGACCGGACTCAAGGTCAAGGTTTGGAACCCTAGGGAACTGGATCAGTTCGACTCCGAAGTGTTTTCCTACCATCTTCACGTCATCAACTACAACCAACTTCGATCCCTTGGGGAACCTTTGGGAGTTGTCCAGTTTTTGACCGTCATTCTGGATGAGGGACAATACATCAAGAACCCTTCCTCCCAGAGCGCCCAGATCGCAAGGTCATTAAACGCATTGCACCGCCTGGTTCTCACTGGCACCCCCATTGAAAACAGGTTGTTGGATCTCTGGAGTTTGATGGCATTTTCGATGCCGGGCGTTTTGGGCAGTCGCAATCAGTTCGGGAAACTTTACAACGCAAAGGATGATCCATTTGCCCGTTTGAGGTTGTCCTCAAGAGTTCGTCCATTCCTGATTCGTCGAACGAAGGCGCAAGTGGCCAATGACCTGCCAGACCGCATAGAGGAGGATATTTTCTGTGAAATGGAAGGCGAACAGGAAACCCTTTACAAAGCCGAACAAAAACGCGCCCAACAATTGCTTCTCAAGGTCAAAACCAAGGAAGAATTGAACAAACTGCGATTCAATTTTTTGACGTCTTTGCTGCGGTTGCGTCAAATCTGTTGTCATCCGAAATTGATTCGTTCGGCCTCCAAAGCGGAAAGCGCCAAACTCGAAGCTTTGCTGGAACAATTGGAACCCATCATGGAGGAGGGGAACAAAGTGCTGGTGTTTTCCCAGTTTGTTGAACTTTTGGATTTGTTGGAAAAGCAGTTGAAAAAGCAAAAGTGGAAAATCTGGAAACTGACCGGCAAAACGGAGGAACGAGGATCCCTGGTCGATTCATTCCAGGCCCATGACGGAGCGGGGGTGTTTCTCATTTCACTCAAAGCCGGGGGTTCTGGGTTGAACCTGACCGCTGCCAGTTACGTCGTGCTGTTCGATCCCTGGTGGAATCCCGCTGTAGAAAATCAGGCCATCGATCGAACGCATCGCATCGGCCAGACCAACAAGGTGATCGCTTATCGATTGCTGATTAAAAACAGCATCGAAGAAAAGATTCGAGCTTTACAGAAAACAAAAAAATCCATGGCGGAAGATGTGTTGGGAGAGGAGAAATTCTCCGAGTCACTGAGTTTGAAAGATTTTGAGTTTCTGTTTTCCTAATGAGGAAGGCACGCTTGGTAGGCTGCCAGGACCTGCTTTGCCATATCGGAGGATTTGAATCCTTCGTGGACCGACCGATAGGCCTGGTCTGATAAATCTTTCAGATCATCCTTTGAACCAAGCATGGAACTGATACTTTCCGCGAGATGCCCTGCCTCCAGACCTGTCGCTATGATGCCACCGGCTGTTGCTTCGATCACTTCCGGAAAAGCCGCGTGCGGAGGTTGCACGACCGGCACTCCGGCAGCCATCGCTTCCAGAAGATACAGACCGAACGTTTCTCCATACAACGCTGGAACCGAGAAGATCGTCAGCTTGGAAAAGAAATCCAGTTTTTCTTCCCGATCAAGATTTGGATGCCAGGTGACATGCTCGGCAACCCCAGCTGATTGGAGTTTCTTCTTTTGCTCATCAACAACGGGTTCGTCTGAAGGTCCCATGCCGCCTCCAACCATCAGGCGGAGGTTTTGGTGAGGTTCCATGGATTTCAGTCGAATGAATGCGTCCACCAGTAGTGGAAGTCCCTTCTCTCGACACATGCGTGCAAAGTAGCCGAGGACCGGTGGATCCATGGGGAGGGAACTGCGTGTGTAACCTTCCGTCGGGATGCCATTGGGGATGATGTGCAGCTTGGAAATGTCAAAACCCATGCGTTGTTGCATCAGTTCGCCGAAATATTGGCTGGGTGTGATGAATGCATCGACTTCCCTGGCTCGGGTGGAAAGCACATCCCAGGCTTGTCTGCGGTTATCGGCAGGCAGCGCGTCCAGAAACGTGTCCTCTCCCTGCAACGTGCAGGCCACGGCACAACCGAGTTGGTCCTTTATTTGCCGAACCATGCCGATCAAGAGCGCGTTCGAAAGGCAGACCACGTCCGGTTGCATGTTTTCCTTCAGCCAATCCACCAGCTGATCGAGTTCTTTTTGCTGACGTCCTTCTTCTCCCATCAACATGGAGACTGTCAAATCTCCCACGTCTTCCGGTCGGGTGCGGGCTGCATATTTGGAGATGCGTTTCAGGACCGAGCGTTTGTCCAGCCAGGAAGTCCATGAAACCGGCAGCTTTCGAAAAAGCCCCAAGGTCTGGTCGAGAAAGACATTGATGCCTCCAAAGAAGATCGGGGTTTGGGAACTCTGATCGGCATCTTCAAGGGTGAGAGGCAGGTAAAGTGGCACCATCAACACCTCATGCCCCTCGTCTCGCAGACATTTGACCAAGGCGTTATCCCTGAAACACCCGCCGCAGTACATGCCTCCCGCGCCCGGGGTGATTTGAACGATCTTCATGTCGAGTTATGGATGGAGGACTGATGAACGGGCTTGCTTTATTTAATCCGCCACGGATTGGAAACCATAAACATTCCCGTCTTCGCTGCCGATCACCACCCAGTCGTTGATCACCGCCGGGGATCCGGTCAGTGGCTGACCCAGGTCAATTGATTGAATCTCCTTACCGTCACTGATGCGGGCACGATACAGTCGGCCGTCCTGCGAGCCAAAAATGACTTCATCACCCACAACCACAGGAGAACTGTCCACTTTGCCCCTTGTAGGAAAGGTCCAGATTTTTTCACCCGTATCCCGGTTCAGGCAGTGAAGTTGCCGATCGCGGCAACCGGTCAATACTCGATCCCCAGCGATGGCCGGAGAAGAATAATAGGGGAAACTACGATCGCGGTATTTCCAGGCGAGTTCTCCCTTTTCGAGGTCGAAACAAAGAAACTCGCTTTCATAATGTCCGACATACACTTTGGAACCCGCCATGGCCACCGAACCGGCAATATAGGCGCCCGCCTCGATTTCCTTTACCTTCTTGCCATCGGAAAGCTGTATAACGTGCAAAAGAGCGTCGCAACCACCAAACACCGTTTGGCCATTGGACACAGCAGGGGTGCCGTTGATGTAATTACCCGTTTCGTAATCCCATACCTTGCTGCCGTCGCTGGCTTTGATGCAGTGGAGTTTGAAATCATAGCTGCCGGCCAGGATCCATGGTTCCTTGCCATCCGGGGACATAATCCAGTTGGGCGCTCCAAGGACCTGATCCTCGGTTTCATATTTCCAGGCCAAAGAACCGTCTTTGGTCGCGAGCTTGTAAACAAAGCCGTCTCCAGAACCTACGTAGACATAATCGCCCAGAACGAGAGGGGAGCTTTCGACATTACCCAATGTTTCGTATTTCCAGATCTGCTTTCCATTCTTCAAATTCAAGGCGTAAATAAAACCGTCGTCCGAACCTATAAACACCCGCTCATCTACGATGGCGGCCGAAGACTTAATCGAGTGCTCCGCTTCAAATTGCCATACTTCCTTCAACTTGGGGCCAATCTTGGCTGGGGAGACTCCGTTCAAGGACGGGTTGCCTCGGTACATGGGCCATGCACTTTCGGTCGCCATGCCCATGGTTGCATCCGGTGAATCAGCGGCAATCACGGGGTCGATCTGCTGAATGGCTAAAGCAACCATCCATGCCCAACTTCCATATCGTAATTTTTCCAGTAAGTTCATTTGCAATTTACAGCCCATAACTTTTTCTCGGTGAGATCAGCCTAACACCAGCAGGTATCATTTTCTAAGCAAAAAGCAACCTATAAGCTCTCTCGATTGATGTCTCTGTTGAGCGGACAGCATGAAAAAAGCGCCGGTCGAAACCGGCGCTTTTCCAAACCCAAACAACTAACTCCAACGATTGCTGCTATGATACTGCCGTTGGTTGAATATTCACAAACACTGAACGATATGAGCAACTGATGATGTATGAGAACATCAATAACTACATTGGATGAGACTGCACTTGAGACTGAATTGTTCAAAAGATTTTCGATTTTCTTGTGCTTGTTGTGGACTTGGTTAAGCTTCAAGGAGTTGTGAGATGATAAAAATTCGAGCGCGATCCTTGGACCTCTTTGTTGCCGAACCCTTTCGGTTCTTTTTTCTGTTTGGTGTCATCGCCGGTTTGATCGGTGTGATGCAGTGGCCTTACATGTTCTGGGCGGAGTCAGCATCCTATCCCGGCCAGAACCATGCTTTTTTAATGGTGGAAGGTTTTTTTGCCGCATTCATCTTTGGATTTGCACTCACCGCTTTACCCAGAATGATGGATTCAAAGTGGCGGTCCGCCTCGGGAACATTGGTTCTTGCGGGATTGTTCATCGTGACTCAATCCCTGCTGAGTTATGGTCCGGTTTGGAAAGGAAATGCGATCTTCCTGGTCTCACTGATACTTTTCGCCTTCCTGCTTTCAATGCATATGCGCCATCGGAAATGCCTTCCGCCTCCGGGCTTTGTGTTACTGATACCTGCGATACTTTGCGCTATTGCCGGTGGTGTCCTTTACACGATGGATTGGGGGGAGGAAACCTCTTCATTTGCACTCCAGTTGCGCACTCTTTTGCTGTTTCAAGCGTGGCCGTTGTTGCCTTTTCTCGGGGTATGCCCGTTTTTTCTCCCCAAGTTCGTGCAATCTCCAAGCAAGCACGATCTTCCTGACAGCTCCACCCCGACCCTTGAGTGGGCATTGTGTGTCGGGACCGCGGTCGTTCTGTTTCTGGGAGTGTTTGCCAGCATGATCTTGGAGGCCGGCGGGTTGAACCGGATGGGATTGATCCTGCGTGGAGGGTTCATAGGATGGTATCTTTGGAAGGAACTCCCCCCACCATTGCTACGGTTCAAAGGGGATAAACTGACAAAGTGTCTCAGCTTCTGCCTTTGGGCGCTTCCTTTGGCCTACCTGTTTGCCGGCTTGTTGCCTGCCTATCGGGTTGCCTGGGTGCATTGGTCGCTGGTGGGGGGGCTCAGTGCGCTGACTCTCATGGTGGCAACGCGGATCATGATGGGGCACAGTGGAAAAATGCAGTTGCTCACGAGAAAGTCGGGCTGGGTGCTCGTGATGGTCCTGTTGATCTGGGTGGGAATGGTCTCGCGCGTCAGTGGGGATATCTGGCCGAAGATCATGAAATCCCACTACATCTATGGCGCGATTTGCTGGGGAGGGGCTGTTCTCATCTGGATTATCAAAGTGCTGCCCTGTGCCTTTCAGCAAGACATGGAAGAAAGTTCTTGAACTTTAAGCCGGAGCAAGCGCCGGTCTGGTTCATCTGTATACTTCCTTGATCCTTGGTTGTTGTTCATAGCGTTGGGCCCAGCATCCAAGGGGCAAATTCTTCGTCACCCATACCGGATTGTTCGCTCTTGGTTTTTTCACCGCTGGCGACGCTGATCATTTTTTCGAAGAGGCGCTGGCCGACTTCTTCCACTGTTTCGGTTCCATCGAGGACGGTACCGGCGTTGATGTCCATGTCGTCCTCCATCCAGTTGTAGAGAGGAGTGTTGGTGGCGACTTTGATGCAGGGAGTGGGTTTGCATCCGAATACGCTGCCCCGGCCTGTCGTGAAAACACCCAGATTGCAGCCACCAGCCACCAATCCGGTCATGCTCACCGGATCATTGCCGGGTGTGTCCATGAAGCAAAGCCCTGACGCGCTGATTTTTTCGCCATAGTCATAGACTGCTTCCAGGGGCGCCTGACCTGCTTTGGCGACGGCGCCGAGGCTTTTTTCGTAGATTGTGGTCAGTCCACCCTCTTTGTTGCCATAGGATGGATTGTTGTCGATGGTGGCTCCGAATTTGGCCGTGTAGTCTTCCCACCAGCGGATCAGTTTCAGTAGTTTTTCTCCGGCTTCTTTGGATGCGGCTCTTTGGGTCAGCAGATGTTCTGCCCCGTAGATTTCACTGGTTTCCGCCAGAACGGATGTTGCGCCGTAGCGTACCAGCATATCGGACGCGACTCCCAGTGCCGGATTGGCTGTGATGCCGCTGTTGCCATCCGATCCGCCACAATTCATTGCCAGGATCAGGTCGCGGATAGGCCGGGGGGTGCGCCTGAGGTGCGAGAGCTTGGGGAGGAAATCGCTGACCGCCTTGATTCCTGCTTCGACGGTTTTTCGTATGCCCCCCACGGTCTGGATGTTCATATGGACGGGTTGCGCTGCGAGATTGCCCGAGTCGGTCAGTGAATACCTGTCAATCAGGTGGGGAATCTGATTCACCTCGCATCCGAGTCCCACAAGGATGTATCCTGCGACATTGGGGTGGGTGGCCATGCCCGCCAGAACGCGTTGGAGGACGTCCAGCGGTTGATCGGGCATCAGGCTGCAACCGGATTTATGAGTCAGAGCCATCACCCCGTCAATGTGTGGGAAGTCGCGCTTGAAATCGTCTCCTTTGAATCGTTCGGCGATGTATTTTGATACCGATGCGGAGCAGTTGACGCTGGAGATAATGGCTATGTAATTGCGCGTCCCGGACGGACGGCCGTCTCCTCTGTCGAATCCCATGAACGTGCGTTGATCCGCGTCTGCGGCAGGTTTAATGGCCTGGTAGTGTTCTCCGCTCTTGTATTCGCGACCAAAA
>JAQCFT010000486.1 GCA_027619545.1 Verrucomicrobiota bacterium
GGGGCAGGTTCCGATGAGTTTATTTAATTCGGGACGCTCCTTGCCTTTGGTCAGAGGTTTCAGCTCGCTCGCGTTCAATGAAAGTGTTTTTGATAATTCATCCTGATCAAACCAGATTCCGCCGCAGTCCGGACATCGGTCGACCTCCACGTCTTCGACGACCCGGGATTCCAGTTCAATCTGTTCACATTTGGGACATTTCATAATCCATCCGCGCGCAATCGTCACACGCGGACTAGCAAACTACTGCGAGATGGGGGTGTCGTCCAGAATCAAACATCGAAAGCCTCCGCAATGGAATGTGCATACGGAGGCTTGAGAATGCCTGCTTCGGTGATGATGCCGCTGATCAAATGAGGAGGAGTGACGTCAAATGCCGGGTTCCAGCAGGGTGTTTCTTCAGGTCCAATCTGACAGGTGTTCATGATCCTGCGCACCTCGTCCTGATTTCTTTCCTCGATGGGGATGGCTTCTCCCGAAACCAGATTCAGATCGAAGGTCGACAGAGGAGCCGCGATATAGAAGGGGACATTGTGGTGATGAGCCTGGACCGCCACTCCGTAGGTGCCAATCTTGTTGGCTGCCGAACCGTCCGCTGCAATGCGATCCGCACCGACAATGACCAGATCGACTTTTCCCTGACGCATCAATACGGCCGCCATGCTGTCACAGATCAGTGTGTGCGGGACACTCATTTTAGCGCATTCCCAGGCTGTTAATCTGGCTCCCTGAAGGAGTGGGCGGGTTTCATCGGCGTAAACCATCGAAACTTTTCCCGCTTCGTGCGCTCGAAATATCACTCCCAAAGCCGTGCCAATCCCTGCTGTTGCCAGGTAACCGGTGTTGCAATGGGTGAGGATGCCCGCTTTGTCAGGGATAATTTGGACTCCATGATCGGCCATCACATCACATCGTTGTCGATCGTCTTCATGGATGGCCATGGCTTGCTTCAAGATGCCGGAGACGATGGCTTCGGTCTTTTCAGGAGGCCGCTCTTCCAGCCGGATCATGATGGATTCCACGGCCCATTCCAGGTTTACCGCTGTTGGCCGCGCCGCAATCAGGCGGTTCGCCAATTCCCGCAGTTCTTTCAAAAAGATCGTGACGTCTGATGATGCTATGGACCTTGCCGCTATCACCATTCCATAAGCTGCGCTGACCCCGATCGCGGGTGCTCCTCTGACTCGCAGGGATCGAATGGCTTCTATGACCTGGTCCAGCGTGGTCAGATCCAAATAGCGTTCCTCAAGAGGCAACAGGGTCTGATCCAGAATGCGGAGGCTTTCATTCGTCCATTCCAAGGTCCTTATCATGTCGTCATCCTACTCGGTGGTGATGATTTAATAAAGCTCGGACAGAGGGTTTTTGCGGTTTTGAAGTGGAAAAAACACTTTTTTCCCGACTCGATGGGATTCGAAAACGGACACGATCATTTCAGTGGTCGTGCGAGCAGCTTCCAGACTGCTCTCTGGTGAACGATTATCCTCGATGGCTGCGATGAGATCCTGACACGCCAATATATTTCCGGAATGTAATCCACCGTTTTCGAGAGATTCAGGTTGGCCCGGACCGCCTGAGGTAATGGGGATCCATCGTTTTCCGGTGCGGGCCGGTGTCCAGGATGGATCGGGCAACCAACTGGCGGAGGGCAGGTAGCCGGTGTTCATGGCGATGATTCCCTGATCACCGTAAATCATGATGCCGAAGCGCGATGTCTCTGCCTGAGCGTTGCGGGTGGAATTGAAATATCCGAAAATGCCATCTTCCAGAGCATAGGTAGCCTGAACCTGATCACCAGCCAGGGGGCCAATCCCTTCCTTGCCCTCCTGAACGTGTGATGCGTCGACGGGTTCACCTTCCTGAAACACCGAACCGAAACACCATTTGGGATCTCCACCGAGGTAATGCATCAAATCAAGAACATGTGTTCCCAGCACCCAAAGATCTTCTCCGCCGCCGCGTTGATCTTCTTTGCCGCGCGCCCTGATCTCCAGCACACGGCCGATCCTGCCTTCATGGATCATGCGATAGACCACCGCCAGAATGGGGCTGTAGCGGGTTTGGTGAGCCACCGCCACTTTCACATTGTTAGTCTGGCATGCGGCCACCATGGCATCAGCTTCTTCCAGCGTTCGGCAGAGGGGTTTTTCCAGATAAATGCCTTTGACTCCTTCAGCGGCGGCCATTAGGACCATGTCCCTGTGCTGATCCAGCCAACGGGGACAGATACTGACGATGTCCGGTTTCACTTCCGTCAACATATTCCGGTAATCATCGAAACCCTGGTCCAGTTGAAGGCGTTCTTTGGCCTGGGCGAGACCTTCCGGATTGTCGTCCGCCACTGCCACCAGATTTGCTTGCGGGATGTCACGCCATACGACGTCCAGTCCGTGGCCATAATTGCCCCGGCCGGTGCTTCCAATTACTGCTACTCGATAGGTATCCGCCATGTTGGTTTGTTAGATTTCGCCTGATTATAGTGAGCAACCTTACCGAACAACAAGGGGGTTTTTTTGACAGTCGCAACAGGCGAGCGGCAGCAACTCCGTGATGTGGATGATGCGCGTCTCGATCTGGCCCTTTGTGAAAGTGGATTCCTGTCGGGATCTGATAAGCTGTGTGTAGTAGATCGCGCATACATGATTCTGACACGACAAAATGGAGTCTTGAGGGTGCTGCTTTTGATCATTTCGATGCTTCTTGCCAGGGAATGGGAACCTGCCAACCCTTTGGAAAATCCACGTTTACCCGAAGAGCCGCGCCGATCCGAACTTCTCTGACCTTCCCGGAATCTCTTTATGACGCTTTTCTATAGTAACGGTATCAGCCTTTCCAAAAAAGGGAGTCAATTGGCCTGTAACCTCTCTGGATCAGGCAGAAAGATTTATCATGTCAACCTGGTGACCGGACAAACCCCGGGGGAGGAAGGTATGGAGCGG
>JAQCFT010000487.1 GCA_027619545.1 Verrucomicrobiota bacterium
ATAAACCGCTTGATGCGAATCGAGGCATCGACGGATGGTTGGCGTATCAAACGCAGGGCCCAACAGGGATCCCATCATGAGGTCCTCGCCATTTTTAGGGGCGGCTGGAACTTGAGTCCCGTTCTGGTGTGCTGCCCATACGGATAATGCCGCACCCAAAGCCCCTCCTGCATCACCCGCCGCGGGTTGAATCCATAGACGGTCGAACCATTCCTTTTGAAGGATTTTTCCATTGGCCACACAGTTCAGCGCCACGCCGCCCGCCAGGCAGAGATTGCGCTGACCGGTCACTTCCCGAGTGTGATGGGCCAGTTTGAGCATGATGTCTTCGGTCACCTGCTGAATGGAACAGGCGACATCCATATAGCGGGCTTCCATATCCGTTTCCGGTTGGCGGGGTGGGCCTCCGAACAGATGATGAAATCGATCGTTGCTCATTCGGTTGGATCGCAGGAAATCAAAATACTCCATGTTCAACCAGAACGAACCGTCCGGTTTGACATCGATCAGTTCGTTGTAAATTTGCTGGACGAACCTGGGTTCCCCGTAGGGGGCCAGGCCCATGAGTTTGTATTCACCGGAATTCACCCGAAATCCGCAGTAAGCGGTAAATGCCGAATAGAGCAGCCCCAGCGAATGAGGGAAACGGATCTCCTTCAACACCTCGATCTCATGTCCCTTGCCTTGGGCAATGGTGGTGGTGGCCCATTCCCCGACACCGTCGACTGTCAGGATGGCAGCTTCGTCAAAGGGTGATGGGTAAAATGCCGAGGTGGCATGGGATTCGTGGTGTTGGGTGAACAGGATGGGGCGATCTTCCGGGAAATCCGGCAACGCGTCCCGAAGGGTGGATTTCAGATTCAGTTTTTCTGACAACCAGTTTGGCAAAACGCGTGGGAAGGTGCTCCAACCTCCGGGCGCCACTGCCAGGTAGGTTTCCAGCATCCGTGCAAACTTGGTGATGGGTTTGTCGTAAAACGCGACGGCATCGATGTCTTTTGTTTTGATCGCAGCTTCCTGCAGACAATACTTAATGGCGTTTTCAGGAAACGATTCATCGTTTTTGCGGCGAGTAAACCTTTCTTCCTGGGCTGCGGCGATGATGACCCCATCCTTCAGCAAAGCGGCTGCCGCATCGTGATAGAACGCCGAAATGCCAAGGATGTATTTCATGAGGCCAAATTGGTCATGGAGCGCGACATCACATAAACGGATACATGAACGGAGCCAGCGCACTGCTGGAAGCAAAAACGATCAAGGCGCCCAACAACAGGAGGATGATCACCAGTGGCCACAGCCACCACTTCTTTTCCTGCTTCAGGAACTGACCAAACTCTTTCAGAAGTTCAACGAGTCCGTTGCCTTTTGGTTTCATATTGGATGTCGATTCATCGATCTTAAAACGCGATCATCTCTTTAAGTTGTTCAATGCGTTGATCGATCTGTTTGCGGGTGGCTTCGGTGGTGGCGGCCAGTCCGAATCCTTCACAACAGAAGGATGCGGTGACGCTGCCGTGGATAATGGCCTGACGCAGGTTTTTTTCAATGTCTCCTTCGTGGCTGGCCAGATAACCGACCAATCCTCCCACAAACGAATCTCCGGCACCGGTCGGATCAATCACCTTGTTCAAAGGAAAGGCCGGAGCAATGAACAGTCCGCTCGGGCCGGACAGGATGGAGCCGTGCTCTCCTTTTTTGACAATCACGTATTTGGGGCCGAACTTGTGCAGACGCTGGGCTGCTACGACCACGTTGTCTTCTTCCATGAATTGACGTGCTTCACTGTCGTTCAATACGAGGCAGTCGACCTCTTTCAGCAGGGCTTCCAGTTCGTGGCGCGCGATGTTCAGCCAAAGATCCATGGTGTCGGCGACCACGAACTTGGGCTGTTTCATTTGCTTCAGGACGTGGTGTTGAAGCTGGGGAGCGCAGTTTGCCAATAATACGTAATCTTTGTCCGTCAGATCGTCCCCCAGAGTGGGCATCCATTCTTCGATGACACCCAGGTCGGTTTCCAGTGTCTGACGATTGTTCATGTTGACTTCGTACTCACCTTCCCAGTGGAAGGTGTTGCCCGAGGCTTTTTCGAGTCCGGTCAGATCGATGCCGTGTTTCTTGTAAAGATCGATGTATTCATCGGGGAAATCGTCCCCGACCACTCCCAACAGGTTGACGGGAGCAAAGAAGCTGGCCGCCACGGCTGCGTGACTGGCAGAGCCCCCCAAAAGACGGGGATTTTCGCTGTGAGGTGTCTTGATGGAATCCAGTGCTGTGGTGCCGACAATTAAAATACTCATAAATTCTGCTAACAATTAACTTTGATCCGGTTTTATAGATTGGAATGCGAGGCAAATCAACGGTTTATCGGAAACCGCCCACATGGGGTGAAAGATTGAATCATCAGGAGGCAACATTCAAGGAGGGGCTCGGCAATTTGACTTGTATCCGCTTCCACCTTTATTGCGCTTGCCTTGCTGTTTGGTTGCGATGTTCCAATGGGGTTAGTGACATCGGTAATCTCCATTTGCGATACGGGTTAACCCATTCAATGAACTGTTCCAGAAGTAGATCCAGGCGTTTACTTTATCGTTGCTCCGGGTTGTGACGGGAGTGATTATTCGAATAAAAAGGGAACGGGACCCATCCTCCGGGTAGCAGTCCTCATATGGGTCCAATGCCTGGAACAATGTTGCTGGATCATTGAGTCGATATAATTCGCCATAAATCAACTCGTTGGGATCCAAACTGGCGACGGCACATGGGTATTCTCCCCGGACATCGTATAAGCGTCCTTGTATGGTTGACGGGCAAAGGAAATCAGAGGCTGTTGACAATTGCTCGGAAAAGGGATTGCCCATTCCCCGCATCAGGGTTCCATAAACAAATAGTAGATTGCATGTTATATCTTGCATGATCT
>JAQCFT010000488.1 GCA_027619545.1 Verrucomicrobiota bacterium
CGTTGTCCCGAATGCCTGGGAGCCTGGCTGGATGGGGGTGAGTTCAAACGCTTGATCAAGAAAGTATAACAAGTGAACATCGTTATTGTAGGCGCGGGCGAAGTGGGCAAGCATCTGGCCGAAAGTTTGTCCACACAACTGCACAACATCACGGTCATCGAAGCTTCGGAAGAAACATCGGAGGACCTGAATGAGAGTCTTGATGCCAGTGTTCTGTGTGGCAATGGCGCTTCGGCGACCACACTGGCGGAGGCAAATGTGGGTGAATGCGACTTGTTCCTGGCGCTTACCAGTCTCGACAACACCAATCTGGTCTCAGCTTCCATCGCAAAATCCCTGGGAGCCAAGAAGACCGTCTCACGTGTCCATGCCAGCGTTCAACGCGAAGAATGGCTTTTTGATATCCGTTCCCACTTCAATATTGACTACCTGTTCAGCACCGAACGACTGGCCGCGGTGGAACTGGCAAAGTTCGTGCGCAACCCTGAAGGTCTGGTGGTTGAGGACATTGCCAGGGGACGCATAGAACTCCATCAATACAAGGTGGCTGCAGAAAGCAAAGCCATTCATGTGCCTATTTCAAAGCTTCACCTGCCCCCAAGAGTGCGCATCGCATGCATCATGCGTGACGGTTTGAACACCATACCCGGTGGTGCCGACACCTTGATGGCAGGTGATCTGGTGACACTTTTCGGCGAACCCTCTCTGCTGGATCAGGTCATCAGCCTGCTGGATCCAAGCGCTCAGCGCAAAAAGGACCTGAAAGCGGTCATTTTTGGTGGTGGAGAATACGCCTTTGCCTTGGCGCAAATGTTGGAGGGAGCAGCCGTGCAGGTGCGCATCATGGAAAAGCAGGAAAGTGAATGTCGCCGACTTTCGGGCATGTTGCAGGATTCATTGATCATCAATGGCGACGCCACATCCCTGCAGCAACTCCGCGAAGAGCAGGTCGACCAGGCCGATTTCTTCATAGCGGTCAGTCCGGACGACGAGGACAATGTCATGGCCTGTCTCCAGGCCAAAAGCCTCGGCACGGAATACTGCCTCACACTGATCCACCGAGCCGACTATGCCGACGTCATTTACCGCAACCGCCAGCGGCTGGGCCTGCTGGCTGCCGTCAGCCCCCGACTGGCCACCAACCGCGATCTGCTTCGTTTCATGGAAACGGACAAATACCACAAAGTCTCGACCCTGCAAGGCGGGGTTGAAGTGATTCAACTCAGTCTCAAAGAGGGTGCCCGCGTCATCGATCAGAAGGTATCCGACATCAAATGGCCCAAAGGCGCCGCACTCGTGGGCTTGCTGAGGGACCAGATGGCCATCGTTCCAACCGGAGAAGACACGCTGAATGTCGAAGACACGGTCTACGCCATCACCACAGCCGATGTCCGTAAACCACTGGTCAAACTGCTCACCCGCTGATGAACTTTCACCTGCTTTGCAAAATCCAGGGCGGATTGCTGCTACTGCTCGGTGTGGCACAAAGCTTCTGCCTGGCGTATGCGTATCAATTTGATGAAAGAAGCAAAGGGCTGGATTCAGTGGAAGGTTTGACTCTGTCTGTTTCGGTCAACATTGTGTTCGGATTGATTTTTTTAATGCTCGGTCGCAGGTCCGGAAAAGAAATCCTTCGCAAGGAAGCCATCGCCATCGTTGGTTTGAGTTGGATTGTCTGCGCCGTATTCGGTGCATTGCCCTATGTGTTCTGCGAACCCAGAATGGGGCTCGCGGACGCGTTTTTCGAATCCATGTCCGGATTCACCACCACCGGCGCTTCTGTCATTCAGGATCTGGAAACCTATCCGAAAGGAATTCTGCTATGGCGATGCCTCACCCAATGGCTCGGCGGGATGGGGATTCTGGTGTTGTTTGTGGCGTTACTCTCTTATCTGGGTGTCGGCAGCAAGGCGCTGTTCCGTCACGAATCCTCGGCAAAGGAAGGCGGCGGCCTCCAGGCCCGCATTCACGATGTGGCGCTCAAACTCTGGCAGATTTATGTCGTCCTGAGCCTCGTGCTTTTCGGTGGTTTCAAACTGTTGGGCATGTCGGTGTTTGATGCCGTTTGCCACACTTTTGCGACCATTTCCACCGGAGGCTTCAGTCCGCATGGATTGAGTATCGGCCATTACAACAACCCCCTGATCGAAGCCTGGACCATGTTGTTCATGGTTTTGGGGGGCATCAGTTTCATGTTGTATGCATGGCTCCTGCGCGGCAAATGGGATCGTTGGCGAAAGGAGGAAGAAACCAAGTATTTCCTCGGAATCGTTGCCACCGTCACACTGGCCATCACCTTGCATCTGGTCATTTTCGGGGAGAACATGACACTGTTTCATGCCTTGAGAGTCAGTTCTTTCCAGGTCATCTCCATCATCACCACAACCGGTTTTGTCACCGACGATTATGACATGTGGCCCACCTTTCCGATTCTGCTTCTACTGGGACTCATGATGGTCGGTGGCTGCACGGGTTCCACAGCTGGAGGGGTCAAGATAAGTCGCTGGCTCCTTTTCTTCAAAACGATGCGGAAGGAGTTGAACGAAAGTTTCCGCCCGAATGTCATTCGTTCCGTCAGCCTGAACGGCAACAATGTCGATGATGAAGTCCAGTTCCAGACCATGTTTTTCATTGCCATTGCCGCGGTGATCATCGGCGTGTTCACCCTGACTGTCAGCTTGCTCGAACCGGGACTGGATCTGGTTTCCGCTCTTTCGGCCGTTTTTGCGACATTTATGAACATCGGCCCCGCCCTTGGCCATTTGGGCCCGACCGAAACGTTCCAAGACCTCAAAGCACCCACCAAAATCTTGCTCAGCATGCTCATGGCGGTGGGACGTCTTGAAATCTTTGCCATTCTCGTCCTCTTCTTTCCATCGCTATGGAGAAAATACTGATG
>JAQCFT010000489.1 GCA_027619545.1 Verrucomicrobiota bacterium
CTTTTGTTTCATACTGACCCGAATGGACTCGACCATCACACCTGAACAAGTGCGGATATTCACCATCCTGGTGCGTATCGGATTCTTCTGTGGTGTGGCCTGGGTGTTGTGGATGTTGATTGTCAAGAATGCCGACGTCCGCAAAAGCAACAAGGCGGTCAAGACCCCAAAACTTCAGCGTGTCAGGTTGGTGAGTTGGGTTTTGGTCTTCGCGTTCATGGGGATTCTGGTTTACCAGGCAACCTGGCAGCTGGGCGGATTTCTGCGGCCTCGATTTCTGGCTTTCATGCAAAAACATGACCGTCGAAAGTTTAACCCTGCCCTTCAGGTACAGCGGGGTATCCTCTTTGACCGAAATGGCGCCCCGTTGGTCGAGAATCAAAAAAAGGACGGCATGGTAGAACGTCGGTATCCTTTGGGGCCGGCGGCGGCTCATCTCGTGGGGTATTTTGATCCGGTGTTTGGAGTGAATGGACTGGAGGCCATCGCCGATCCCGTGCTTTCCGGTCTCCACGATATCTCAACAGATGACTGGGAATCAGTCAGCAAAAAACTGCTGACTCGAAAGAAAATTCCCCAGGGCAAAAACCTCAAACTCACGCTGGATGCCAGATTGCAGCAAAGTATATACGCACAGTTGGCAGCGGGCCGATATGGCAACTCGGCCAAGCCGGCGGCCGGACAGCCATATCGTGGGGCGGTGGTGGTGTTGGATGTCCGTGATGGATCTGTTCTTGCGGCATGCAGTGCCCCTTCTTTTGATCCCAACAAGCTGTCTCGAACCACTTTTTCAAACCCGCAATCCGGGTCGCCTTTGTTCAATCGGGCGTTGCGCGGGCTTTATCCTCCCGGCTCCGTTTTCAAAGTCGCCATCGGTTCGTATTATCTGGAAAAGACACTTTTGGGGGCGGGGTATCCTCTGACCATTGACTGCGGTTCTGAATATCGCACGCCGGACGGGCAAGGAATTATCCGTGATCTCAGTTATTACAGCTATCAGGCCCGAGGCAAGGAATGGCCGGGCTTTGGGGTGATCGATTTGGGGACGGCCATCGAACAATCCTGTAATGTTTATTTTGCACAGGTAGGGGTGACGATCGGCAAGGATGGATTCGACTGGTTGCGGCGTCTGATGCGGTTTGATCAATCATTGAATTTGTATGAAGGACCTATGGACCGTTTGGAGTCGGCCGTTTCACGGTTTCCCGAATTGTCTCTCAACGATTCCTTCAGCATGGCGTTGATGGGGATTGGGCAGGGTGAGTTGATGGTGACTCCCATACACATGGCCATGGTGGCTGCTGCGGTTGCCAACAATGGGTTGTTGATGGAACCCCGTCTGACTTTTCAGCAACCGCTGAAAGAGTTGGGGCGTGCGATGAGCGAACGAACGGCGATTCATATGCGTGAGATGATGGCACGCGTTGTGACTGACGGAACCGCCGAAAAAGCGTTTGAAGGATTCTACATGACAGCCGGAGGCAAAACCGGCTCCGCGCAAAATCCGTTGGGTGATTCACACGCATGGTTCATAGGTTACGCACCAGTCGAACGTCCGCAAATCGCTGTGAGTGTTGTCGTGGAGAACGGAGGATACGGAGGCAGTACCGCAGCGCCTATTGCCCGTCATGCCATGGATCAGGCTGTGCGGTTGAATCTGGTTCGACCGTGAATGGATGCATGGTGAAGTAGCATCACGACGTGAGGGCAGGTAAGTCCCCGATAGCATTGGGATCCCGAACTGCCCGCTGCGGTTGTCGGGGGGGATACGCCTGTTATCTTCCCAAAGGAAGTCGTTCTGCCAGGCGTTCCGGGAGTCCGGCCTCGCGGATTTTGCGCATGGTTGTTTCCATGTCGTAATCCAGACGGCGGAGTTCGATGGTACTTTCTTTGAGATCGAAGATCACGTAGGTGGCTTTAGGGACCCCGTCGCGTGACTGGCCGACGCTGCCGACGTTGACAAAATATTTTTTGCCCGGTTCCACCTTGAATTTGGAATAAGTGCCACCACGGATGGTGGTGTCCCGGACGAAAGCGACGGGCACATGGGTGTGGCCGAAGAAACACACTTTGGTGTTCTGGTAGGTGAAACTGGATGCGGCTTCGAGTTTGTTGAATACGTAACCCCAACGTTCTGGAGCGTCTAAAGTGGCATGGACAATGGAAAAATTGGCCACCAGTCTGAAATACTTCAGTTCGCGCAACCAGGTGCGATCGTCCTCCGTGAGTTTGTCCTGGGTCCACTCGATGGCAGCTTTGGCGTGGGGGTTGAATCCCTCCAGATCCCCCTCCATGGAGCAATATTCATCATGGTTGCCTTTCACACAGGGCATGCCCATTTCTCGGACGATGTCCAGGCATTCCTTGGGATTTGCGTTATAGCCAACAACGTCGCCTAAGCAGGCGTAATGTGTACATTCATTCGCCTCGGCATCTTTCAATACCGTTTGGAACGCTTCCAAATTCCCGTGGATGTCTGCGATGATCGCGTATTTCATTACCTGTTTTGTCCCAATAAAATCAAATTATCGTGTGATCTCAACCCCTCTGAGTTCACCGGTTGCCTCTGACCAATGGCACGATTCGTCCCGAATCATGGGGCCGAGCCCCGAATCCCTCACTGCCTGCATGAATGCTTCCAGTTCTTCCTTTTCACCTTCCATGACCAGTTCAACCTGACCATTGGTCAAATTCCGGACTGTTCCTGTGGCGTCAAACCCCGGAGCCAGGGACTTTACCGAATATCGGAAACCGACTCCCTGGACGCGTCCGGTATACAGAACTGTTGCCCTGCAAGCATTTGGATCCGTCATCATCTTGCCATATATTCAGATGGCCATCATCTTACAAAGCTCAACAGCTTCGCCATTTGACCGCAGGAATCAAGCCATATTTACG
>JAQCFT010000490.1 GCA_027619545.1 Verrucomicrobiota bacterium
CGGGCTGAGTTGGGATTGCTGGCAGCGGTTGGGTTCACCAAGAATCGCATCCGGTCGCTGGTTCTGGTCGAACATGTGGGTTTACTGATGGCCGGACTGTTGATTGGAACCATCAGCGCATTGATGGCCGTCTATCCCAGCCTCCAATCACCCGGAGCAGACATTCCTTACGCATCCCTGGCGGCGACCTTGGGTGTTATTTGTACAACGGGCTTTGTCTGGACATGGCTTGCTGCCCAGTCGGCACTGAAGGGCCGTTTCCTTGACGCTTTGAGGAACCAGTAAGCATGTAAAAAGGTATCTCATCCCCCTCTCTTTTGACTGGAGCTAGTGTGAATGAGCGCATACCATTCAACGCAGCCGAAGATTGCCGTGGGAGAATGGACCATAGACATGTTCACCCCGGCCCTCCGGGTTCAATCATAGAATAGACACTCAAGTCATGGCAGCCAGGAAGAAAACACGAAAGGGCATTCTCGCAGGAGGCAACTGGATCATTGATCAGGTCAAGATGATCGATGTGTTCCCCCAAAGAGAATCTCTCGCCAACATCAGCGCTCAATCACAGGGAACAGGTGGTTCTCCCTACAACATCCTCGTCGACCTTGCGAAACTGGGAGCAGGCTTTCCCCTGCAAGCCGCCGGACTCGTCGGCAAGGACGCCCTTGGAGACTACATTTTAGCCGACTGCAAACGCCATAACATCCAGACCAAACATTTGAAGACCACGAAGGAAGTGGATACCAGCTACACGGATGTCATGACCGAAGTGAAAACCGGGCGACGCACCTTTTTTCATTATCGGGGGGCGAATGCGATCTGGGATGGAAAGGAACTGGATTTTGAAAAAACCACCGCCAGCATTTTTCACCTTGGCTATTTGTTGTTGTTGGACGCCATGGATGATTCCGATAAGCATTACGGCACACGCGCCGCACGCATGCTTGCCGAAGCCCAGAAAGCGGGATTGAAAACCTCAGTGGACGTGGTCAGCGAAGACAGCGATCGATTCGCCAAAATCGTCCAGCCTGCGCTGAAATATACCGATTATTGCATTCTCAATGAATTTGAAGCAGGACGCACCACCGGATTCAAGATCCGCACGGATGACGGCAATTTGGACACGGTTGCGCTGAAGCACGCCTCCGGCGCTTTGCTGCAATGCGGCATCCGTGAGCTGGTGGTGATCCATTTCCCGGAAGGCGCTTTTGCCCGCACATTGGATGGACGCGATTTCTGGCAATCTTCGCTGAAACTACCGCAGAAATACATTGCCGGGTCCGCCGGAGCGGGAGATGCGTTTTGTTCGGGCATGCTCTACGGCCTGCATGAAGGATGGGAAATCCAACACTCACTCAAAGTCGGAGTGTGCGCGGCAGCAGCCTCCCTTTCGGATCCTACCTGCACGGGGGGGATTCCAGATTTGGAAACCGCCCTGGCATTGAGCAAGAAATACAAACCACGTCCCAACCTGCTGAATCTGGACTAAAATCAAACAAGAGGGCTTCATCAGAAGCAGGACATGAGGTCCCTGGTGCGTCACCTTGGACCGCTCTCCACCTCGATGACTCCCATACCGGGAGACTTTTAAAACTCAACTAAAAAGGGATCTCCCAAGTGGAGATCCCTTTTTGATTAAAGCGAAACAACTGGATCAGGCGCGCTCCATGTATTTACCTGTTCGGGTGTCCACACGGATCTTCTCACCCGTTTTGATGAACAAAGGAGCCTGAATGCTGATACCTGTTTCGAGTGTGACCGGCTTTTGTACATTATTCGCCGAGTCACCTTTAATGCCTTCCGGGGCTTCGGAAACGGTCAAGGTCACACTTGGCGGAATTTCAATCATCACCGCCCGTTCTTCGATGAAGGTGACGGTGACTTCGCCATTTTCGGTCAAGTAATTCTTGGCATCCCCAACAATATCAGGGGTGATGGTCACCATCTCATAAGTTTCAGGATCGCAGAACACAAAATCTTCCCGATCCATGTAACTGAACTCCATCTTTTTGGTGAACAATGGAACAATTTCAACTTTTTCAGTGGAACTGAAACGGACATCGGATGATTTACCCGAACGGATGCTGCGCATGATCACCTGCACAAAAGCCCGGAGATTACCGGGGGTGCGATGTTGCATGTCAAGGATGACGCTGACATCACCGTTGTAGTTGATCGCCATCCCTTTTCTCAAATCGTTTGCTGTGGCCATAAATATAAATCCAAAATGATTGCTGCCTTCACTTCTCCCGAACTTGTTTTTCGTGAGAAAGGCGGAGATTTAATCATTTTTCAGTCAGGAAAGGCAAGCCCTCAATCAAAGGCCCGTTCCGCAAGGACGCAGCTCAAAAAATGGAAACCCATTATCGGAGGATGATGTGCCGCCTTACTCCCACTTCAAACCATAGAGCATTGGAGTCATTTTCAGGCTGCACTGGAAGCGCATCAATCATTTCACTGTTCCCAGTCTCCCCGCAGTCCGCGAACCACGAACACCTCCCTCATTCACAAGACGATGTGCCCGGATGGTTGCAGCAATACGCAACAGCGTCAGCAGCACGAGGTCACAAGAACCCGGTCAGGCAGAAAAACCGAAGCGGTATTTTTCCTCTTCTGGTTTAATATTCAGGCACTGACAGATTTTCCGGGCTGCCAACAATCCCGCCGCCGTCTTGATCATTCTGTCCGAATCAATCGGAGAAAGCGCCACACCTTCATGCAGGATTTGCTTGATGTGAAATCCCCGGTCGAGCAGTTCCGTCAAATACTCCTCGCATGCAACCGGATCGTCCGTTTTGAGGTGGTGCATCTGATCATGTTTTCCCAACCTCACCGTGTATTCGATATGATATTTGGCAAGCATAACCGATCCTTTCATTTC
>JAQCFT010000062.1 GCA_027619545.1 Verrucomicrobiota bacterium
GTGGCCCCCTTCCCAACCATTGGTTGTCCGGATCCCATATATAATCCCCAGCTGCCGCATCTGAGCTCTGACGATAGGTAGCACTGGTGACCATGGTCCTGATCAGTCTTTTGACATCCCACCCTGATTCCACAAATTCGACCGCCAACCAATCCAGCAACTTAGGATGAGAAGGAAGCGATCCCTGGACTCCAAAGTCTTCTGCCGTTTCCACCAATCCGCGCCCGAACAACATCTGCCAGACACGATTCACAAACACCCGTGACGTTAAAGGGTGCCGACCACTCACCAGCCACCGGGCCAATCCAAGTCGGTTGGCCGGTGCTTCATTATTCCACTCGGATAACATGGCAGGCACCCCGGCATCGATTGGTTTTCCAAGGTTGTTGTATTGCCCCCGGGTCAGCACATAGGTCTGACGCGGTTCATCCATTTCCTGCATAATCATCACGGTAGGCAAGGATTCCATGTAGGATTGCAGATCACGTTCAGCCTGTCGCACAGTGTTCAAAGCCATTGAAATCACCGGATGCTGCGTTTGTTCCAGATAGACCAACCGCGCAAGCAATGTTTGTCGCCTGGACCGTTCGGAAGGCATCAGTCTGAGCACTTCACTGATCGGCAGAGATTCCGAAAGAACCTCGATTTCCCGCGGCTTGAGCACGCGATTGTATATCCTCAGCTCATCCACTGCTCCGGCAAAATCGTTCGCCATGGAACTCCGGCCCAGAAGAAATGGATTGGAGGAATGCGAACCGGGATTGGAATCGTTATTGTGCGTGATATCCAATTCGATCGATTTGCCATCCACAAATAGTTCGATACCCCGAGCGCTCATGGAGGCATCGTACGTGACCATCACATGATACCATTGCCCGGCAGGAAAAGTCCCGATCGACCTGACGCCAATCCTGCCCGCGTACCCCTGAGAAATGGACAGATATTCAAAGTGTCCCTGATCATATACCAATTGAAAGCCTCGCCCCCCCACACCATCTTCAATGCGAGAAAACACAGCACCACCGGCATTGTCATCCGCACGCACCCAGAGGCCGATACTGTAGGGAGTCATATTGTTGAATCTTCCAAAGTCTCCCAGGGAACCTGACCATTTACCATCCAACTGAATCCCCTTCCCACGCACCCCCTCGCACCAGGTGATTCCCTCTGGATCCAGATCAGACTTCAAAGCATTGGCATCGAACCCTTCAAGGCCGGTTTCAAAAGTCCGTTCATTCACAAGACCGTCGCGAAGAAAGGACAGGTCAGCTGATTCCTGTTTGGAAAACGTTCTCCAATGTTCCAGTTCACGATCAATCAATGCATCCAAGTCTGCCAATCTGCTTTCCGCATGGGCCAAATCAAGTTTCAACCCGGTTAGGTGTTCACGCTGGATACGGTTCGGAGCGTGTATGTAGGGTTCGGAATTGCCGTCACGGATGGCGCGCCCTGTCTCGGGGACATTGTGAAAAAAGGCAAACAAACCGTAGTAATCATCCATGGTCAACGGATCATATTTGTGGTCATGGCAACGGGCACACCCAATAGTCAGCCCAAGCCAGGTGGTCGCGGTGGTTTCGACGCGATCAGCCACATTTTCCACCAACACTTCTTCCGGAATGGAACCGCCCTCCGAATTGTAACGATGATTGCGATTAAACCCGGTGGCTATCCGTTGATCCAAGGTCGCGTCAGGCAGCAAATCACCTGCCAGTTGCTCAATGGTGAATTGATCAAACGGCATGTTTGCATTGAAAGCATCGATCACCCAATCGCGCCAGGGCCACATTTCGCGCTCTCCGTCATTCTGGTAACCATGTGTATCAGCATACCTTGCAGCATCCAGCCAGGGCAAAGCCATCCGCTCTCCAAAATGAGGTGAAGCTAACAAGCGCACAACCAGGTCGTCGTAGGATGCTTCAGAATATGTTTGAACAAACGATTCCACCTCTTCGATGGAAGGAGGCAAGCCAGTCAAATCCAGATACAAACGGCGAATCAAGGTCCGTGCATCTGCCGATGGAAGCGGCTGTCTGTCCATTGACTCCAATTTGGCCAAAACAAAATGATCCAACGCTCCCAGCGGCCACTCGCTCCTTTCAACTTGCGGGAGAGCCCGTCGGCGCGGTGGAATGAAGGACCAGTGGCGATCCCAGCCGGCACCCGACCGGACCCACTCGGAGAGTCGCTCCTTCTGTTGGTCAGTCAAGGCATGCTCGGCCTCCGGGGGTGGCATCACAAGATCGGGATCGGATGTCAACACACGCTGGATCAACAATGAGGCCCCCGGATCACCAGGGACCAAAACAGCCCCCTCATTGCCGGGAACCGTGAGGCCATCCGGCATATCCAGGCGTAAATCCGCTTTGCGTTTGCTCTGATCCGGCCCATGACAAGGAAAACAGTGATCCGCCAACACAGGGCGAACGTCTCTGTTGAACTCAATGGACTGTCCATGCACTGACAAAGCCCCGCCCAAAACAAGTGCAAGGATTGAACTCAGTAAAACACTGCTATGGATCTCTAACTTCATCACAGAAGAATATCACTGACCAGACTAGCATATTCATCCACCATGACCAGCCCTTATTCTTGGCAGAAACATTAAGCAACTAAGAAGAATGATACATTTTTTCTGGACTTAAATTTCATGAATAGGCAAGATGCTTATCACAAGCGCGTTTGTAAGTAATTTATCATAATGCAAATGAAGCCTGGATTCATTGTTTCATAAGAAACCAGAAGTGAATAAGGGGAGTGTTCATTTTGAGAATGTGCTCGTCATTACCTGGACCAAAACGTTAATTGGCATACGACATCCCGATCGCATGCATGTTCTCAATTATCATTGCACCTTATGCTGAACAAAAACCGTATAACGACTCAAATCGCGGCCGCTGTCATCGCAATCGGACATCTGGCATGCCAAGCGCATGCCGCCGTCACCTTTTTCAGCGACCGCACGACGTTTATTTCGACCGTGAACCCGACTTCTTCCACTGACTTTTCAGGAGCGGGAGCGGATGTTAACATTGATCGTCGGGTGTCAACCGACGTTGGACTTTTCAATGTCTTTTACTCAACGGCGGGCAGTGTCAACCAAACACTGAATGCCCTGCAACCAACCAGCTCTCGTCTGCGTTTGACCGTGGATGACAACACACCTCCCACCCTCCAGACCACGGAGATGACATTTCAATTCTCAACACCCGTCACAGCTTTCGGGTTTTCAATCCGACACTCCCATCAGCAGCATTTCCATGGTAAATATGCCCTCACCACGGGAGGGGATTTGGTTTACTTTACCGAAGCATTCGTCGCGGTTCCGGAGCCATCCTCAACCCTGACTTTGTCGTGGCATGCTTGTTGGGAGGTGTGTTTTCTTCCAAAGGAAGACGCCCAAAGACGCCCCGCCAGAGCAAAAATTGAAGCCTTAATTCTGGTAGAAAGCCAGGGAATCCAATCTTGAAATCAACAATAGAGGGTCACTCCGAGGCTCACCCAACGGAATCTGTTTGCGTGAAATGCGGCCTCTGCTGCAGTGGCGCAATCTTTGAGGATGTGGAACTGCAAAATGAAGAGGAAGCCAACAGCATGGAAGTCATGGGATTGGAAATCGAGGAAGAAGACAGGTCATTCCTTCTCATCCAACCCTGCAATGCCCTATCGGGCGTCCGGTGCAAAGTGTATCCATACCGCCCCCAATGCTGCCGCACATTCGAATGTTATTTGTTGAAAAACCTTCAATCCGGTCGCATGACAAGCAAGCAAGCACTGAAGATCATTCATGAAATCCGCTTTCAACTTGCGGAAAACAACCGGGATCTGGCCCAAAAGCTCATCCAGAAGCATCTGTTAAAGTGGTAAGACATCCCGCAGAAAGTCCGTCATCGACACAAATCGATCCACATAAGGTGAAGTAGATCGCCATGCCAAACCAATCTCGCGGGATTGCTTGGGAACAACAGGAATTACACAGACGTTCATTCCAGCCGTAAAATGTGCCTGAATGGCAATTTCCGGCAGTAGAGTCACCCCCAGTCCGGCGGACACCATTTGCACCAAGGTATGCAGACTGGTTGCTTCGAACTCCGATCGAATGGCACTCTTTTCCAACCGGCATGCCTCAAGGACGTGATCGCGCAGGCAGTGGCCTTCTTCGAGCAACATCAGGGAGGTATCTGCCAAATCAATCGAATGGATTCGCTTCCGTTTCGCCGAGGGGTGATCCGGGTGACATACGAAATGATAAGGATCATCCATCAAGCTTTCCACGCACAACTCCTCAGTCTCAAAAGGCAGAGCCAAAAGAGCCAAATCAATTTTGCCGGACCTTAATTTTGACAACAGATCCAGTGTTTTCTCCTCTCGCAAGTAGAGTTTCATGTCCGGAAACTTATCGCGAAGAGCAGGAAGAATGCGTGGAAGCAAAAAAGGACCGACTGAGGGAATGACTCCCAGGTGCATCTCCACCTTGGAAGCTTCGAGCTGGCCTTGTGCATAGGACATAATATCTTCGGCATCACGCAACAAAAACCTGGTGCGCCGGGCAATTTCTGCCCCCTGAGGTGTCATCAGAACCATCCGTTTGGTGCGTTCAGCCAAACTCACTCCAAGAAATGCTTCCAATTCACGAATCCCGGCACTCAGGGTCGATGGAGTCACATGACACTGCCTGGATGCATTCCCAAAGTGTTTGGTATCATCCAAAGACACAAGGTATTCCAACTGCTTCAAACTCGGGACTTGTTTCATATCGATCGACGAAATGGGGTTTATTCGGTTTTTGCGAATAATATGACAAAATTTGATCGGTTTACAACATTACACTGTCAGGGCATGCTTATGCCCAGAAGAAAACACTTACCTTAGCGAAGGAAGAGAAAAAAAATGAATCAACCTATCCAAATCGGCATCGAAGAAAAGAGTAGACTGGCCATCATCGAAGGATTGTCCAGATTGCTCGCGGACACTTATACCTTGTATTTGAAGACACAAAATTTCCATTGGAACGTGACAGGCCCCATGTTTAACACGCTGCATCAAATGTTCGAAGTGCAATACACCGAACTGGCCACCGCCAACGATGAACTGGCAGAACGCATACGGGCCCTCGGCGGTCAAGCACCCGGATCATTGAAGCAGTTCTCAACTCTGACCAGTATCGAGGAAGAAACAGGCGTACCTGCCGCTGAGAAAATGATCGCCCAACTTCTCAACGCCCAGGAAACCGTTGTTCGCACCGCGCGCCAGGTGTTCCCATCCGCCGCGGAAGCAGGAGACGAGGCCACCGCCGATTTGTTGACACAACGCATCCAGATCCATGAAAAAACAGCCTGGATGCTGAGAGCCATGATCAGTTGATCCTCGAGGTTATTTCTGTCAATTTTCAACCATCATATGCATATGACAACACAACATCATCAAAAATCAAAAGAACGCATCCCAACGCTGATGGCCATGATCGTGGCAATCGCGGGAATAATCGGAACTGCTGATCAAGCAAAAGCTGAGTCAAAAGCAGAACTACGCACCCTGGCAAAAGAACTGTTCGGAACACTACCAGACAGCATGCCGGGAAGTGAATCGGACACCAGCGAATTGGTGGAACTGGGCGAAACGCTTTACTTTGAGAAAAAGCTGTCCAAAAACGAAACCCAATCCTGCAACTCCTGTCACCGGGTGGACAAAGGCTTGGGAGGCGTGGACAACCTGCACTTTTCACCAGGAGCCTTTGGCAAGACCGGCGACCGCAATGCCCCCACGGTCTTGAACGCCGGATTCCACATCGCACAGTTCTGGGACGGCCGGGCGGCCGACCTGACCGAACAGGCCAAGGGCCCCATTCTGAACCCCATTGAAATGGCCATGCCCGACGAAGCAACGGTGCTGGAACGCCTGAACGCGAGTCGGAAATACCGTCGCCTGTTTGAGAAGGCCTATCCCGACACGGAGAACCCCATCACTTACGGGAACCTGGCCAAAGCCATTGCCGCCTTTGAACGCACCTTGATCACACACGATCGTTTCGATGATTTCCTGAACGGAGACGACCAGGCGTTGACCGAACTGGAACTGAAAGGACTGGAACAATTCACCGCCATCGGCTGCACCACCTGCCACACAGGACCACTATTGGGAGGTCAGATGTATCAAAAGGTGGGATTGGTGAATCCTTACGAAAACTTCAGTGACGTCGGATTGGAAAAGGTAACAGGCAATGAAGATGATCGTTTCAAATTCAAGGTCCCCAGCCTGCGCAACATCGCCATCACAGGCCCCTATTTCCACGACGGCGGAGTGGCTTCCCTGGAATTTGCCGTCCGCAAGATGGCTTGGATGCAACTCGGTCAGCAACTGGACAACGATACCACCCACGCAATCGTCGCATTCCTGAATGCATTGACCGACAAGGAACGGGCAGCGCGTGCTTACACAGACTGATCTCATTTTTGAGTGAAACAAGCGGACACACTCTCCCGGGTGTGTCCGTTTTTTTTCATGGACCAGGTGGCGATTCACGGATCCCTGGCTTAGTTCAATCATTGACTCGCGAAGAAGCGCTTGTTAATCCATAACCGGTCGGCGAACAGATCTCCTGAAGGAGAAACTGCCCGTGGCTCAAACAACCCGACATTCCTTGCATGAAAAAGAAAACGACACGTTCCACCAATAAACCCAAATACTCACGCGTCCTCGTCAAAATGAGCGGCGAAGTCCTCGGCGGTGAACAAGGTTACGGCATCTGCCCTGAAGCCGTCCATGGTTTGGCCGACCAGATTGTTGCCGTGCACAAGCTGGGTGTCGATGTAGCCGTCGTCATTGGTGGTGGCAATATTTTTAGAGGCCTGCAAGGCAGCCAAAAAGGTATTGAACGGGTCACCGGAGATTACATGGGCATGCTGGCCACGGTCATCAACTCACTGGCCATGCAGGATGCCATGGAGAAAAAAGGAGTCGATACACGTGTCCAAACCGCCATTTCCACCGAAGCGGTCGCCGAACCCTTCATTCGCCGCAAAGCCATGCGCCACATGGAATTGGGACGCATTGTCATTTTCGGTGGCGGCACCGGAAACCCTTACTTTTCAACGGATACCGCCGCAGCCCTGCGAGCCAACGAAGTCGGCGCGGAGGTCATCCTTAAAGCCACGAAAGTGGACGGCATCTACGACAAGGATCCCATGAAATACAAGGATGCCAAAAGATACGACCGCATCCAATATCAGGAAGCTCTTGCAAAACGCCTGAGAGTCATGGATTCCACCGCCTTTTCCTTGTGTATGGACAATGAAATGCCCATTATCGTGTTCGACATCTTCAAAAAGAACAACCTGAGGAAGGTCGTTCTCGGTCAAAAGGTCGGGACGTTGGTTGCTTCCTGAAATAAACCTTGAGAGAAGAGTCTGAAAACCGACAAATTGGAATACCATTATGCCATTAGACGATATTTTGTTAAATGCTGAGGAAAAGATGCAGAAGACCGAAGAGGTGATCGTGCGCGAATTTGCAGGTGTGCGCACGGGCAAGGCTTCTCCGGGACTGGTGGAAAACGTTCTGGTGGACGTTTACGGATCACAAATGCGCATGCGTGAAGTCGCCGGCATCACCACCCCCGAGTCACGCACCCTGGTCATCCAACCTTGGGACGCCTCCACAGTCGGCCCGATTGAAAAAGCCATCTTGAAAGCCAACCTCGGACTCAATCCATACGTCGATGGAAAAATCCTCCGCATCAACCTTCCCGAACTCAGCGAAGAACGACGCATCGAGTTCACCAAGGTGGTTAAGAAGATGACCGAGGACGGACGGGTTGCGGTGCGCCACGTGCGTCGCGAAGCCATTGACCACCTGAAAAAAGAATGCAAAGCGGGCGCCATCACCGAGGACGAAGAATCACACGGTGAAAAAGAAGTCCAGAAGCTAACCGACAAATACATTGCCAAACTCGACGCCCACCTCGCCCACAAGGAAAAAGAAATCATGACGGTTTGATGAGGCAAACGTTTTGCCTGTTCAGATAGCCTCAGGGCTTTGACTTGAACCAACGGGATCCACGTACCCCAAAGGGGTTACGTGAAGCCCCCCAGGGCATCGCCCTGAGTTATATGCCGCGCACGGAACGAGCCCCGAAGAGGCGCCCTGTCCGCACTCTGTCTAAGGCAACCAACATTTTATCCGTGAACGATCCGCATAGGCAGTCTCCCACTAAGCCTCCCCCCCAGTTTACAAATGCTCACACTCAGCAGTCTCAGTAAATCATTTGGTGAAAAAACGTTGTTTGACAACGTCAGTCTTCAGATCAACGAAGGAGATCGTATTGCCATCGTAGGACCCAATGGCGCGGGCAAAACAACCTTATTCTCGGTGCTGATGGGGACTTTGGAACCGGATCAGGGTCAAGTGCAGATGCAGAAGAACCGCACAATCGGCTACCTGCCCCAAGAAACAGCCGATGTGCCGGACGAGTCCGTGCTGGAATTGGCGGTCAATATCCACCCGGAAATCCCCGCTTTGCGCCGCATGCTGTCCGCCGACCATGAAGGAGCCAACGAGGAACATCCGCAGGATTCAGGCTCAGCCTATGCACGCTACGAAGAACTCGGCGGGCACCTGCTTGAAGTCAAAGCCAAGAAAATTCTCAAAGGTCTTGGATTCAAGGAATCGGATTTTGATCGGTCACTGCAGACCCTCAGCGGCGGCTGGATCATGCGAACCCATCTGGCCCGCCTGCTGGTCATGGAACCGGATCTGCTGATGCTGGACGAACCCACCAACCATCTGGACCTGCACTCGGTCCTGTGGTTCCAGCAATACCTGATGAACTATCCGGGAGCCATGCTGTTCATTTCCCACGACCGCGAATTCCTGAATCGATTGGCCCAATGGACGGTCGAACTGCGAGGAGGTCACCTGACCCGATTTCGTGGCAATTACGACGATTATGTAAGATTAAAAGAAGAAGCCCTGGAACAACAACGATCCGCCTACAGAAACCAACAGCGCGAAATCGAAAAACTGGAGAGCTTCGTCAATCGATTCCGAGCCAAAGCCACCAAAGCCTCCCAGGCACAAAGCAAACTCAAGCAACTGGAAAAGATGGAGCGGCTTGATGCTCCCGAGGAGGAGAAGAGCCATTTCAAATTCCAGTTCCCCCAACCCAAACGCAGCGGTCAACGGGTCATCCGCTTGGAAGACATTCACCACAGCTACGGAGATCTCACGGTTTACCAAGGGGTGGAATTTTCGGCGGATCGTGGTCAGCGCACCGTGCTGGTCGGCCCGAACGGAGCTGGCAAATCTACCCTGTTGAAGCTCCTGGCAAACGTGTTGCCCGTCCAAAAAGGCATCCGTGAGCTCGGTCACGAAGTGGAAGTCGGTTACTTTTCTCAGCAACGTATCGAAGTCCTGCAACCGGAACGAACCTTGGTGGAGGAAGCATTGGACACCAAACAAGCCATCACGGAACAACACGCACGCACCGTGTTGGGCTCCTTTCTCTTTCGAGGCGATGATGTATTCAAAAAAGTCAAGGTGCTCAGCGGAGGAGAAAAATCCCGTTTGGCCCTGATCAAGCTCCTCCTCAATCCCCCCAACCTCCTGCTGATGGACGAACCAACCACTCACCTGGACATGGCGGGAATCGAGGCTCTGATCAATGCGCTCAGGCAATTCACCGGCACCCTGATCTTCATCAGCCATGACGTCCACTTTATCCGATCCATCGCCGAACATGTGGTCCACGTGGAACACGGTGCGCTACGCCATTATCACGGCAAGTACGACTACTATCTGAGTAAACGCGCCGAGGAAGAAGCCCGATTGAATGCGGCGGCCAACGATGGGGCAAGCACCGGTTCAGGATCAAGCACCGGCAACAACGCTGCTTCAGCGGGCAAAACCATTTCGTCCAAAGAACGCCGTCGTATAGAAGCCGAGGAGCGCAACCGACGTTCCGCGCTCATCCGCAAACACCAGGCCAAGGTGGACGAGATTGAAAAGGAAATCGCCGGATTGGAGGAACGTCAAAACCTCCTCACCGAAGAACTTGAAAAACCTGAAACCTACCAAAACGGCCCCCGCATCGTGGAAATCAACCAGGAACTGAAACTGATTTCCGACACACTGGAGTCACACTGGAAAGAATGGGAAACAGCCCAGGAAGCCCTGGAAACCAGCAAAAACGCCTGAGAGCACCCTGACGCTAGTGCGTGGTGCGCTTTTAAATGGTGAATAGTGAATTAAAAGTAAGAACATAGGTAACACTTTAGGTAGAACGTGGCGTCCCGGCGCGCACCCCTTGTGGCATCCATGCCCTGCATCTCCTCCACCAAAGGAAACCCCCTGCACATGCAAGATCCACAACACACACATCCCCTGCGAATCTATAACCAACCATTTTGATCCATATTACCCTTGTTTGCATTTGATGCCCTTGATCAAAAAAAATTGGCAATAGAAGGTAATCAAGCGATTGTATACAGAACACCACACCCGAAATAGCCATGAACCTCCCCGCATCGAAGACCGTCCCTTTGTTGACAACCTTGATCTTCACAGTGGCTCAGGGATGGTTCAATGCAGCCGCCCAAACCCCTGGACCACCTGGCTCATACGCCATCTACAAACAAACCTCTTCAAATAACCCGGCAGCAACACTGGTTAAACAACTCACCGTCCGCTGGGGGAATCGCATCGAATCCAATGATCCAATCGGACAATGGCTGCAATTGGATGCTGAAAAATTCAATCAAGAACGATTCCATGTTTGGTTTCTGGTTCAAGCATATCCTTCAAAAGATGTTTGGAAGGCAGAATCAGACATCCTGCGTTATCTCCTGGCAGAAGGCGATTCGCCGCCACTTGAGTATACCCATCGATTTACCGGTGCCCCTGTTCTTCCCGCTCTCGGATTCTGGGAACATCAGCTCCCAAGGGCGGTGGACGCATCCCATGAAATGAAGGTGTTTCCTTCGGAAATCCAGTTTTTAGGACATCGGATGACACGGGTGGAATCTGGCCAATCCAACACTTTTACTGTTCCGGATCCCACCCGCCTGGAACTCCCCTGCGATCTCGAGATTGGAACCAAATACAGCAACCGAGACCGACGTGAACCACGACGCTTTGACGGTGCACCGGTCGAATTGATCTCCTTCGAACCAGAGGACTACCCGGAACGATTCGCAGCCGGACAGACCATCTTCAACGTTCCAGCGAACCATCTACACTTGGTGGAACGTCGCCCCGTTTTCTACATGTGTGGTGACATCGCAGCCATGCGATTCCCGGAATGCCTTTACCGAAGCAATTTTGTCGGACTGAACGCAGATTATCTGGACGAACCCGCGGCACGCACTTCGTTCGCGGCCCTGCGCCCGCAATTGGATATCAATCCAGATCTGCAACGAAGCATCACCCCACAATCGGTAATTTCCACATTCACCAATGTTTTTCATGAAGCGGTTTATCAGGGAAGACCCACCTGGCTCGACCAAAGATTGCGAACGAGGTCCGATGTGGACCTTGGCTCCATGCAGACCCTTCAATCCAACATGTGGTCATGGGAAGTACCGATCTCAACCGGGGCCTGGCAATTGCGTGCCGAACCGAACGGGCCGCCAGCCGCCATCGTTTATGAAAGTCGACTGAGTACCGGTCGCGACATGCCACGGTTCATCAGCCAGACGGGAGCTCAAATTCCGACAGACGATCAGCGTGCATTGTTGAACATTATCTTCGGCATGCTCCGGGGAACGGCCCGCATGACACATAAAAAATGGGGTATGTCGGTTTATGGGCAACACGCGGTGGGTGAAATCCATCAAACCCTCACCCAAGCCTATGATCTGGGAGCCTCATACTTCCTTTTCTGGACAAGTGATCACGGACATCACATCCCCTATGAAGAGCAACTTCAGTATTCCCGATTCATCCATGACTACGCGGAAGCACATCCCGGGAGGGACATGGAACAGCTCAAGAACGCTGCCGAAACCCTCATCCTGTTTCCACCGGGTTACACCCTGTTGATCGGTCGGCCCATGTGGTGGTTGCCCGAACTGCATCTGGAACGCAAAAACCAACACGGTCTCACCTACCGAGCCATCTATCAGCGCATCGGCGCGGAAATCGAACGCTGTTACAGACAAGGCATCACTTATGACTTGGCATGGGATCTCGATGGGCTGGATCTTTCGGGATACCGTGAAGTGATCCACATAGCGGAAACCGGAATCATCCGGGTGGAAAAAAGTGGAGTTCTCTCTGAAACAAAAGCTCCGCGCACACCACTCCGCCCCCAAGGCGAGCCCCCCTTGCTCGAAGTGGAGCTGTCGACCGAAACCGGATACACCCCTTTGACCATCACTGCCACCGGACACATCAAACAAAACCTCGCGCCTGTTTATTACACCCACAAACACGACGACCAGGGAACATGGCATAACACACAAATCATCTGGCAGCTTTATGGACCGGAGGAATGGGATTTTCAATACCTCGATCCGGTCACCGATTCAGATGTCCCCAGAACCACCTTCACTCTCGACAAACACGGCACCTACAAACTCCGTGCCTGCGCAGTCGATCGCGCAGGTAGATCAAAAGTCGTTTGGAAAAACATCCTGGCAGAGTAAAATTCGGCAGGGCCACGCTGCCGCGTGCCCGCAAGCGAGCGAAACAGGTTCGAAATCCTGGAGCGTTGAGCGGACGCGATGGTGAACACCTCGCCCCAACAATTCAAAAGAATCCTGATAAGTAAAACCTGCGTAAACCGATGCAATCTCGTAGATTCCACTCAATGGCGGTGCGATTCAAAAAGAATTACAAAGCAATCTTCCCGTCTAACAGATGCAAGGTGCGATCTGTCTGTTCAGCCATGTGTCGATCATGGGTGGCCATGATGAGTGTCAGGCGACACTCGGCCTTGAGTTTCAGAAGCAGATCCATTATTTCGGATCCGGTTTCCGAATCCAGATTGCCCGTAGGTTCATCCGCAAGCAACAAAGTTGGATTGTTGATCAAAGCTCGTGCTATGGCAACACGCTGTTGTTCACCACCTGACAATTCGTATGGACGATGATCCAGGCGTTTGGACAGGCCTACCCGCTCCAACCATTCCTGTGCCTTCGCTTCGACCTCCTTGACCGGTCTGCGGGAAATCCGAGCAGGCAAAGCCACATTTTCGAGGGCATCAAGTTCGGGAAACAAATGATAAGCCTGAAAGACAAAGCCAACCGAACGATTCCGAAACCGGGACAAGGCCAATCCCCCCATCTGTGTCAGATGATTTCCGTCCACTTCCAAACCACCCGCGTCCGGGCGATCCAATCCGCCCAGCAGGTGCAGCAAGGTGCTTTTACCGGATCCCGATGCTCCAACGATGCTTAAAAACTCCCCCTGCCCTACTTCCATATCCACACCATGGAGAACCTCGATTTTTTTGCGTCCGATGGTGTAACACTTCGTCAAACCTTCCGCTCGCAAGATGGTCTTTTCAAAAGAAGCGGTCGCGTTATTGTCATTGGTAAGAACATCACTCATGCCGCAAAGCCTCCACTGGACGAAGTCGTCCGGCATTGATGGCAGGGAACACGCCGGCCAGAATACAAATTATCAGACTTCCCCCGCAAATGATCCAAAGATCCGAAGGCACGATCATCGCAGGCAATTCCGCGAATCCGTAAATATCCTTCGGAAACAGGGAAAACTTGAATGTGTTGTTCATGAATACCAGAAACTCATTGCGATACTTGACTGCCTGAATCCCAAGCGCCAGACCGATGGACACCCCGAACAATCCAACAAACACACTCTGACTCATGAACACCCATACCACCTGACGAGATGAAGCTCCCAGGGCTTTCAGCATGCCTATCTCGCGCGTCTTTTGAACAACAAACGTGATCATCGAACTGGTGATTCCAAATGCCGCCACCAACACAATGAAAAACAGCAGGAAACGGATCATGTTCTTCTCCACCACCAACGCGTTCAAAATGGTTTCGTTGCGTTCCAGCCAAGTCGAAACCCGAAATGCCGGTCCCAGTTTTTCCTGAAGAGAGGCCTCCACAACCGGGGCCAGTTCTGGGTCATCCAACATGATGTGCAATCCATGCGCTTCATCTTTAAGACTGAATAAATCCTGTGCATTGAAGAGCGAACAAACCATGCCATTCGCGTTGTAATCGTAGTAACCGATATCAAAAATACCCTCCACCACGTAATCATCCGCCAGGGGAGCGGACTGACGTTCGGAGGCATCCTGTTTGAGAACTTCACGCACCTCCCGCAACAATCGAATCGAATAAACCGCCACAGGATCCCCGATTTGCAATCCAAGACGTTTGGCGAGTTCGCTTCCTATCAACACGCCGCTGCCATCGATGGCATCGAACGTTCCGGCGATCAGACTATCCTTGATTTCGCTCACCTCTCCGGATGTCTCAGAATCAACCCCGCGTATAAACGGAGCCGCAATTTCCGAATACCTACCGCCATGCTGGGTTTCAATGACGATGGGGCCTTCGATGTAGGGAGAAACACCTTTGACGTGCGGTTGCTTTCGAACAAAATCCGCCACCTGACGATAGTCCAGCATGGCACCACCCAGTGGACGCACCACCATATGCGATTCGAATCCAATGATCCGATTACGCAATTCGAGATCGAATCCGGTCATCACACTGATCACAATGATCAACACCGCCACCCCCAGTACCACGCCAATGATGGATATCAACGTGATGATGGATACAAACGTCCGTTTGGGACGCAAGTATCTTAACGCAAACAACAATTCAAAAGGCAACCGATTCATGACCTCGTCCCGCCAAGATAAACGCCCAGAACAAACATAAGCAAGCAATTGCTCCACAACCCGATTTCAAACCCTCAGAAGGGCGAGTTCCACCTCACTCACACTTCAAACCACAAGGCTCCCGAGAGCCGTTACGTGTGCAATAGAGACGCCAAAGTTCACCCAGTCGAGAAAGAAGTTATTGCGGCAAATTCCCAATCGGCAATCGCAAAGCATCGCAATGGCTCGGCTGATTGGTTGGTGCTTGTATATGTTTGCCGACCGAGCCGGCCACCTCAGGGGGAAGGCAGCTGCCTGCATAGGATCAGTCTTCGGAAGCCTCAACTTTCTTCAAATGTTGGAGCGTCTCCCCAAGGAGCCAACGAGTATCGATGGTTGCTTGGAGGTGTTTGGAACAATAAAAACAGGTGAGGCTAACCAGGGCGGCCATGAGATTATTGGTTTCCAATCTGCTATCTGCAAGCAGCACAAGAAAAACCAATGAAAACAATATGCCGGCGACCAAAAACACCTTCACCCATATGGAATGTCTGGGGAACGGGTTCACGTAGGTCGGGTTGATTTTACTGGGTTTCCTGGGCTTTAAACCTTCCGTTTTTTCATCTTTCACCCAGACTTCGGTAACGTCGCTGACGCCTTCGGTAAATGAAGCTCCAATTTTCCGATCGTTTCCGAGTTTTAACGGAGTGGTGTAGGTATGTTCGCCACGTTGAAAAGTGATCGGTATTTCCGCTTCTTCAGACGAGGCGATCAACTGTTTGAGGTGATCGATGGATTTAACCTTCTGCCCCCCCAACTCCAACAAGCGGTCACCAGGAAACAACCCGGCACGAAATGCCGGCGAACCATACTTTGTATTCTGCACTGTTGGAATGGTATCCATGATCAATCATCAACCCTGACGGCATTCAATGTCTCTTGCCTCAAAAACATCCTGTGCATCCTGTTCATCCTGTCAAAAAAAATCCACATTAAACTCCCAAAAGCTTCAGGAGTTGCATTTCCCCATTGATAAGTCATGGTGAACGGATAATGAGGAACGAAGATAAGAAAAAAGACGTCCCAAGCCCGGAGGAATTCCAGAAACAGCTTTCGGACTTCATGAAGCAGAATTTTTCGGGGTTCAGTTTCCCCGGGTTCGGGGCATCCCCCGGCAGCGCCCCACAAGCTACCCCATCGGAACCGGAAGCAAAGGAGCGTTCCATCGACGATTTGATGGAGTTCGACTACCGCCCCAAGGACGTCAAAGCTTATCTGGATCGATTTGTCATCCAGCAGGAAGAGGCAAAAAAGGTGCTCAGCGTGGCCTTGTGCGATCATTACCACCACGTGCGACTGGCCTTGGAAGGCAAGGAAGCGCCGAACTATGCCAAACAAAACATCATCCTCGCAGGCCCGACAGGTGTCGGAAAAACCTACCTCATCCGAAGCGTGGCCGACTTGATCGGTGTACCGTTCGTCAAAGCCGACGCCACGAAATTTTCAGAAACAGGTTATGTGGGTTCGGACGTGGAGGATTTGATCCGGGAACTGTATCGACGTTCGGACAATGACATCCAACGGGCACAGTTCGGCATTGTTTACCTCGACGAAGTGGACAAGATCGCCATGTCACAAAACGCATCCGGATCCAGGGATGTCAGCGGGCGCGGGGTACAGACCAATTTGCTGAAATTGATGGAGGAAACGGAAGTGTCCATCCGCTCACCACAGGATGTGGCTGGTCAAATCCAGGCCATGATGGAGGCACAACGAGGCAAGAAATCAGCCTCGACCATCAACACCAAACACGTGCTGTTCATCGTCAGCGGCGCTTTCGATGGATTGGAACCCATCATTCGACGTCGTATGAGCGAAACCACCATTGGATTCGCCACTTCAAGGAATGATCAATTGACTTCAGATGATGTTCTGGAAAGCGTTCAGACCAAGGACCTGATCGAATTCGGCTTCGAACCCGAATTTGTCGGACGACTTCCCGTTCGGGTTGTCTGCAAATCGTTGGGCGTGGACGACCTTTTCCACATTCTTCAAACCTCCGAAGGAAGCATCATCCGCCAGTATGAGCAGGATTTTGCCGCCTATGGTATCGACATCTTGTTCAAACCGGACGGACTAAGGCGCGTGGCCGAGATTGCTGTCGAAGAAAAAACCGGCGCCCGCGGATTAATGACCGTGTGTGAAAGGGTGTTCAGAAATTTCAAATACGAACTCCCCAGTTCGGACGTAAAACGATTCGAGGTCACGCGCGAAGTGGTGGACTGCCCAGCCGAGGAATTAAAAAAGCTATTGGCAGACCAATCGAAAAAAGAGCGGGAAGTGGCCAGCAAAATACTGGACGAATTCACCACGCGATTTGAAGAATCGCACGGTATTCGCATCGAAGTAAGCGAGGAGGCCAGAACCTACCTGATTGATCTCTCCATCGAAGGCGGTCAATCCATGCGGGACATCTGGGTGGACCGATTCAAGGACTATCAATTCGGTCTAAAACTCATTGCCCAAAATACGGGAGTCAAAACTTTCGAAATCGACAAGGCCGCAGCCGAAAATCCGGACAAAAAACTCAGCGACTGGGTCGTTGCCAGCTACAAGGAAAAGGAAGCAAAGGAAGCCTCGGAAAATGCATCTGAGGAATCGCCTTCCGAGTAGCCTAATACATGGAAGGAATGTCCCCTCAATCATACGACTGATAGGGACGAGCTGCTGCTCGTCCGGTGACGTCTCCGTACTACGCAACAAACACTCGAACACCCTTACGCGCTCGCGG
>JAQCFT010000491.1 GCA_027619545.1 Verrucomicrobiota bacterium
GTCATCTGAGAACCAAACACGGCCTTCGGAGATGCGGCATTGGAGTCTGGGATCTCTGATAGCCTGGGTGTGGGGTAGTGGGAGTGTCATATTGTTCCTGGTCTGGTTGACATCGGAATTGCGGTTCCGATTCAGAATTCGATCTTGTCCTGAAATTGAAGATCGACACGTCCTCGATATTTTTAAGCATGTTCGAAGGGATTTGAAATTGGGGGAACATGTCAGCCTTGTCGAATGTTCATGGATTCATGGGCCTGCGGTGGCCGGGTGGCTTCGCAAGACGCTGCTTCTGCCTGCAGGTTTTTCCACCACGTTTGATGGTGACTCGAAGCGGCATATTTTCCTGCACGAATTGGCCCATATACGGCGTTATGATTTGGAAACGAGCGCCGTCATGAATTTTCTCCTGTGCCTTCATTGGTTCAATCCCTTGATGTGGCTGGCTGCGTGGCGCATGAAAATTGATCGTGAGTTGGCGGCCGATGCGATGGCGTTGCGATACATTGATCAGGAACAACGGGAATCCTACGGGGAAACCTTGATCCAGCTGCTTTCGAGTTCTCATGGCCGGGGCGTGCTCAGCGGAACCCTGGGCATGGCGGAATCGAAGGCGCAATTGACACAACGCATGCGAGCCATCGCCTCTTATCGGTCTGTTAAGGGATCGTTCATACTGGGGATTTCGTGCTTTCTCTTAGTGGGTGGCTTGGTATTGAGTGATACGGATGAAAAGGGCCCTTCATCCAAACCCGTCATTGCTGAGCGTGTCCCAGTCGTTGCCCAGTATGTTACTGTTTATCAGCAAAATTCTTCGGGATCCGGTGGTTTGGATCGTGAAGCGTTGACCACACATCCGGACGGGCCACCTCATCCTGTTGAAGTGATTCGATTGAAAGTGGTGGATGATCAGACTGATGAACCTGTTCCGGTTTTCAAGGTCTATGGTTGGGAAATTGTCCAGTTGCGTCCATTGTTTACGCTTGAGGGAAAGGACGGACAACTAGAAATTCCAAAAAGTGCCTGGGAACTTGATGACAGTAAATCTCAACCAGCCGGTTCTATTAGCTTGAATATTGAATCAGATGGATATTTTTCATCCCATTCTGAACCATTACGCGGAACCCGACGCAATGAAGGTGTCTTGGTAAATGACGTTCGGATGGTATCGAATCAACCTTTCAAAGGGCGCATTGTGACAGGTGAAGGTCTGCCGGCTCCAGGAGCGAATGTTTCCTTTATCGATGATAAACTAAAAGTGCTATGGAATGAGTCGCCTCCGAGGTTAAGCAGTGAGAAAGGTGGGCTTGTAGCGTTAAGTGATGATTCGGGCACTTTTGAGATAGGTGTTTCCCATTCAAAACTTCATGCAAAGCCAATCATTGTGACACATTCTGATGGGGTTTTTGTTGGTCACTTATCTCGTAGATCAAAAGATCCTGTTATAAGCCTTCGATCCTGGGGGAAATTGGAAGGGGTTGTACGTCTGGCGCGTCGTTTTGGCTCTGATATTGAAATTGTCTGCCGAGGTCAGACATCCGATTCCTTTGGGGATGTTGTTTCCCTTTTTGGTTTGTACGGTTTTGATGAACTGACAGCTCGAACCGATAACAAAGGGGGATATAACATACATTATATGGTTCCTGGAACTTTTCAGTTGCTCGTCGGATTCAAACCTCAGGATGGGTTAAACCATGTGTCCCATACGGTGAATGTTCTTCCAGGAAAAACAGCGATTCATGACCTGGATCTAAAGCCTGTGCGAAAAGTTTTTGGAAGCATCAAGCTGCCTGACTCTATTCCTGAATTCAAATGGGCTCAGTGGAATGCGGTCGGGCAGGCGTTTTCTCAAGAGTTGGATATTAGCGGCTTATCCGGTGATCCAGATTCCATGCTTTTTCAACATCGGAATATTCTTAAACAAAAGCTTCCCCTCCATGGATCTTCTTTTTTCATGGATTGGATGGGGGATGGAGATTTTCAAATTCATGATGTGCCGCCTGGTGATTATGATCTTTTCGTCAAGCTTCGATTGCCAGTGGAACAGCACAACAATAAGTGGAGCGATTACCACTGTCGATTCCATGTGCCGGAACCGGAATCTGAGGAAGTTCAACTGCCCGCCTTGGATCTTGGATGGTTGAAACTGGAAGCGTTAGAGAAAACGAAGAAGGCTGAGCCATTACGTATTGGTGACGGACCAGAACTCAGATTCTCCGCCTTTGATTCTAACGGTGTCGATTTTGGTCCTGGGCATTTTCGTGGGCGGTATTTGTTGCTTCATTTTTGGGGAGTGGGTGATGACGAGAATAGAGACTGGCAACTTGAGTTGGACAAAATCCACCGTCGGAAATCAGAGTTCACTGCAAGTGTTGTGGTTAATGGCGTCTCAGAGAAACGTCACCGGTTTGAGATCATTACTCTTGGAATAGGGCAAGACGCCATGGGTTTGAAAAACTTCGTCCAAGACCATCCGTTGGAATGGAAACACGGATTCATGGATGGCCCAGCGGCCGATGACTTGATGCGTCAACTGGGTGTGGATTCGCAGCCAGCGGCTGTTTTGTTGGATCGTTCGGGTAAAGTCATTCTTTCATCGTCCTCGGTGTCTGATCCTGTCCGCATACTGAATGAGGAACTCGACAAGATGGGGCAAATCGGTCTGCCGCCTTATTTTTGAATGGTGGCATGAACAGCAGGTAGAGTGTGGCAGCTTGTCCCGCGACTGCATGGATCCCGATCCCGCCCGCTGGCGAATGCTACGCGGATGGTGGAGTGTTGGATGCTGTAGGGTTTTCCTATGGTGGGTGAATAGCAAGGGATGGAAACCACAAGGGTTGCGCGCCGAGACGCCACGCTCTACCC
>JAQCFT010000492.1 GCA_027619545.1 Verrucomicrobiota bacterium
AACCGAGCCGGACCAATCAAACAGCCCGGCATGTTTTTATCACAGCCACCAATGGTCACCACACCGTCAAAACCTTCACAACCAACCACTGTTTCGATGGAATCAGCAATCACTTCGCGGCTCACCAGGGAATACTTCATTCCTTCCGTTCCCATGGAAATACCGTCGGAAATCGTAATCGTATTAAAGAGGACCGCCTTGCCGCCCGTACTGTTTACGCCGGCACTGACGTGATCGGAGAGCTCATTGATGTGCATATTGCAGGGCGTGACCATACCCCAGGTGGATGCCACACCTATCTGGGATTTCTTGAAATCCTTACGATCGAAACCGACCGCGTGCAACATCGCGCGGCTGGCAGCACGTTCGGGGCCGTCCACGATGATCGCGGAATGTTTGCGGTTCAAATCCTGCCGGGACTTTGAGGTCTTGGCTTTGCTCGAATTTGTCTTCTTTTTCATATACGATTAATCTGCCCCGCAGCGTTCAGCAACGGGAAGATGAATTCTCCCAAAAAGCAAGTCGTTGCGAAAGATCAAAATGGATCAAAGATTGTTTTAACCGGAGGGACGAGTGCCACCTCGTCCCATACTTCCTCCCAAGATCTTCCCCGACCCAACAACGTGGAACGCGGGAAGCTTTGAGTATTCATCCGTCCTTGGCGTTTCCAATGCAGCCTGATTGCCGTTGGAATGGGTTACGGTCTGAAGTGGGTTCAAGGCGGCGCTTGCCCCTCCGAGCACCAATAATATTCTTGAATCCATCCTTGATGCGTTCTCTGGTTCCGCTACATTGCCATTTCGGAAGCGTGCCCGTTGGCCGTCCCAAACCGGAACCCCCTTCCGAAACCTTAGCCAACTTGTTGATTGCGAACCTATGCTGAAACATCCCGACTTATTTTTCGACCGACACATTGGTCCCTCCGACCAGGAAATCGAAGCCATGTTGACCGCCATCGGTCATGCCGACCTGGAGACCATGACAACAGCCACCGTGCCAGAACCCATCCGGGTAAAGGAACCCATCCAGCTTCCTTCTCCCCTGCACGAGCACGAGGTCATCCACACCTTGAAAGAAGCTGCCGATCTCAACAAAGTGTTTCGATCCTACATCGGCATGGGCTATTACGGGTGCATTGTGCCTCCGGTCATCCAACGCAAACTGCTTGAGAACCCGGGTTGGTATACTCAATACACCCCTTATCAGGCCGAAATCGCCCAGGGCCGACTGGAATGTTTGTTTAATTTTCAAACGATGATCTGTGACCTCACCGGCATGGACATCGCGAATGCATCCTTGCTGGACGAAGGTACAGCTGCTGCGGAAGCCATGACCTTGGCATACAACACCAAGGGATCCGCAGAGCGAAACCTCATCCTGGTATCGGACGCATGTCATCCCCAGACGATCTCAGTCCTTCGCACGCGATCCAAGCCCTTGAACATCGAAGTGAGGGTGGAAGCATCGGCCAGCCTCACGCCCACAGACAAAACCTTTGCTGTTCTGCTGCAATATCCGGCAACGGACGGTCAGGTCATCAGTCCCGAAGCACAGATCCAATCCATTCATGAAGCCGGCGCCCTGGCCATCGTCGCCACCGATCTGTTGGCAATGACCCTGCTGAAACCGCCTGGCGAAATGAACGCCGATATCGTGGTGGGATCGGCTCAGCGATTTGGAGTTCCCATGGGGTATGGAGGACCACACGCGGCCTTTTTTGCGACCCGCGACGCCCACAAACGCAAGATGCCGGGACGCATCGTGGGGGTTTCCAGGGATTCAAGGGGGCGTCCGGCGTATCGACTTGCTCTCCAGACAAGGGAACAGCACATTCGACGCGAAAAAGCCACCAGCAACATCTGCACCGCTCAAGCCTTGCTGGCCAACATGGCGGCGATGTATGCCATTTACCATGGACCCAAGCGATTGAAACAAATCGCTCTCTTTGTGCATCAAATGACCCAAAAGCTGGCCGCCGGAATCGCTCAGCAGGGACACACCATCGAACACGCACACTATTTCGACACCCTGCGTGTCCGCCTCTTGTCTGAAAATGCCGATTCGCTCCTGACTCGCGCCCAGCAGAGAGGGATCAACATCCGTCGTCTGGACCGTCAGACGGTTGGGATATCGCTGGATGAAACGGTCACGACAAGAGACATCCAGGACCTGTGTGAATTGTTCGGAAGCGGTGTTGATACTGAAGAGGCCAAACAGGATCCAGGCGCAAATCCCGGAACAAGTGCAATTCAAGCAGATTTGCAACGCACTTCGGATTTTCTGACGCATGAAGTGTTCCATAAATATCATTCCGAGACGGAAATGCTCAGATATCTCCGTCGTCTCGAATCGAGGGACCTCTCGCTCACCACGTCCATGATCCCTCTCGGATCCTGCACGATGAAACTGAACGCCACCATCGAAATGCTGGCGATCAGCTGGCCCGAGATTGCCGGGTTGCACCCGTTTGTGCCACTGGATCAGGCTCAAGGTTATCAGCAGATTTTCAGCGATCTGGAACAATGGCTGGCCGATATCACCGGATTCCACAGTGTCAGCCTGCAACCCAATGCCGGTGCACAAGGGGAATACGCCGGTTTGTTGGTGATTCGCAAATACCTCGAAAACAAAGGCGAACAAAAGCGCAACATCTGCATCATCCCCCAATCCGCCCACGGAACCAATCCAGCCAGCGCCGTCATGGCGGGTATGGAGGTCGTTGGAGTGAAATGTGACGAACAGGGCAACATCGATGTGGTTGACTTGAAATCCAAGGTCGAACAACATTCCGAAAAACTGGCCGCGTTGATGATCACCTACCCCTCGACCCACGGCGTTTTCGAAGAAGGCGTCGAGG
>JAQCFT010000493.1 GCA_027619545.1 Verrucomicrobiota bacterium
ATACTCAAGGACGGAGGTCTGTTGATTCTGGCCTGTGAATGCCGCGAAGGGGTTCCAGCCAAAAGTCCCCTGGATCAATTGCTTCGTAGCGCGTCCAGCCCTGAAGAAATATTGACCATGTTGAGCACTCCTGGTTTTGTTCGTCCCGAGCAATGGCAGGCCCAGATTCAGGCACTCATTCAGGCGCGTGCCGAGGTGCTCGTTCACAGTTCTTTGGATGATGACACACTGGCTGCAGCGCATTTGAAACCTTGCCATGACATTTCCCAAACGGTTCAGGATCGGCTTTCCTCACTGGGTGATCAGGCTCGCGTCGCAGTTCTTCCCCAGGGTCCGTTGACCATTCCTTATTTGCTTGCGTAGCGGTTTTCCTCATTAGTCCACCGCAAGACGGAGTCGTTTTTTTAAAAAACTTTTTTCATATTTGTGTCGCATCCGGTTGCTCTCGAATAAGCGAGAACAACAAATTATGGGTGGAATGCCGCAAAATTAGGAGAGTTGTTCGGTTCGCGGTTACCTATGGTCATTGCGTTAACCGGTGACTTCCTGTGAAAAAGCGATGCGATAGTGTAGCCAAGAAAGCATGGGGTCCCATGTTGTTGGTGGCCGTTTTGTTGGGATGCGTGCTTCATGTGGCGGAAACGTCTTATGGGGCTGAGAAAACAGAGGCCCTTCAGACGGATGCTGTTTCTTCCCCTCCGCAATCTTCAACCATTCCTGATGCTACTCCTGTGCAGCCCGAAGTGGGCATTGAACAGGATCATTATCTGGATAAGTCTCCGGTGCGGAAAACCAAGGGACTTGATTTGGTGAAGGAGCAATGGACTTATGACTGCATGTCTTGTCACCGATTGCTGGAGGCGAAATGGCACTATGATCGTAAGTTGGTGGAGCATGAGAGTATTGTTTTGAACCACGGAAACAATCGGTTTTGCCTGAACTGTCATCATGCGAAAAACCGCAATGCATTTGTCGATTATGACGGGGCGGAAATTGCTGAAGAAGACGTCGGCTCGCTTTGCGCCAAATGCCACGGTCCCACCTACCAGGATTGGAAAGCCGGGGCTCACGGAAGGACGAATGGTTTCTGGGACAAAAGCAAGGGCCCTCAAACCAAACTTCGGTGCATCCAATGTCACGATCCCCATTCTCCGAAATTTCCCAAAATGGATGCATTCGCCGCTCCGACCTATCCCAAGCGGGCTGCAGGGGCACACGACAAGCATGAGTCAACCGGGGAAGGTCACTGAGTGCCGATGTGGCGAACTGCATATTTAACTTTTTCAAACGATTATGGCCAGTCAATCCGGAACAAAACCTTCTCACCCGAACAAGGGCTCAGGCAGTGAAACAGTACAATCCCGTCGAACGTTTCTCAAAGCAGCCGGCGCGGGTGTCGCGGGTGTGGCTGGACTGGTGGCGGCGCTGAGGCCTTTGTTGGAGTTGGAGTCCGGTCAGATCACGTTAAGTGATCTGCTTCAAAAACATTACAAGGAACTTTCCAAGGATGATCTGGACCGCATCATGGCCAGATTAACCGAAAAATGCGAACAAGAGTATGGAGTCAAACCTAACTTGAGAGATGTCCCTGCGGGTGATGGCGTTGAGTTTGGCTACGCTCTCAGTTTGACCAAATGTGTCGGGTGTCGGAGGTGTGCCCACGCCTGCTTGGCGGAAAATAATCAATCCAGGAACGATGAGGAGGACATCAATATGTCCTACATTCGGGTCCTTCAGATGAAAAAGGGGGCCCTCAATGTGGAAACTTCCGATCAGTACTATACCGGTGAAGTTCCGTCGGATGACACGTTCTATATGCCGGTGCAATGTCATCAATGCCGCGAATCTCCCTGCACCAGAGCCTGCCCGGTGGAAGCCACCTGGCAGGAGCCTGATGGAGTGGTGGTGGTGGATTACAACTGGTGCATCGGGTGTCGTTACTGCATGGCGGCCTGTCCTTACGATGCGCGTCGGTTCAATTGGGGTAAACCAAAAGTCCCGCAAGAAGTGGTGAACCCCAATCAGAATTATTTGAGTAATCGCATTCGGCCCTCCGGCGTCGTGGAGAAATGCACGTTTTGTCTCCACCGGACCAGAGAAGGGCGTTACCCGGCCTGTTTGGAAGTGTGTCCGACCGGGGCCAGGGTTTTTGGAAACCTGCTGGATCCGGACAGTGAGATTAATTACATCCTGAAAAACAAGAGAGTTTACATCCTTAAGGAAGATTCAGGTACGCTTCCCAGGTTTTATTACTTCTTTGGATGATGCGGTTGGATGAGTGAGGGGTGCATAGAGTATGAAAGACTATTTCTTATTTTTGTGGCGTGCGTTGAAGGTTTCCTTGCAAGGGGGCTGGGGTTACTATCTTTGGATGGGCATGTTGGCGGTCTTGTCATTGATTGGACTGAATGCCTATGCAAAACAATTTGTCGCAGGCCTGGAAAGCACGGGGTTGACCGACCAGGTCAGTTGGGGAGCTTACATTGCCAATTTCACCTTTTTGGTCGGGGTGGCGGCCGCTGCCGTGATGTTGGTGATTCCCGCTTATGTTTACAAAAATAAGGCGATGCACGAAGTGGTTCTTTTTGGTGAGCTCATGGCCATTGCGGTGATTGTGATGTGCCTTCTGTTTGTCACTGTCGATCTTGGGAGACCGGACCGTTTTCTGCACCTGATTCCACCGTTTGGGAAAATGAATTTCCCTATTTCCATGTTGTCCTGGGACGTGATTGTCCTGAATGGATACCTGATACTTAATCTGCACATATGCGGTTATCTGCTTTACTGCAAATTTCGCGCCAAGCCGCCCACCAAGAAATTCTATGTGCCGGTGGTTTTTATTGCCATCAT
>JAQCFT010000063.1 GCA_027619545.1 Verrucomicrobiota bacterium
ACTGCCACTAGAGAAGCCCCTTAGCCCACGCCCAGGCCAATCCTTCCATCAATAAAAAGACAAAAAGGATCAAGGCTCCAACCGCTCCCCATGGCAGATCCCGATAAACCGATGCAATGGGAAGTAAAAATAAAATCTCCACGTCAAAAACCAGGAAAATGATGCCGTACACGTAGTATTCGGCTTTGAGCGGCATCCATTGCGTGTCTCCTGTTTCCAGGCCGCACTCATACACCGCATTTTTTACTTCATCAGGCCGGGCGGTGCCCACCCAACGCGTCCAGATGCGCGCCAGCAAAACAGGAACCAGACCCATCAACAGTGCTGAAACAGTAAACACACCCAATAACAGATAGGGAGGATAGGCAGTGCTGGATTCCATTGGTTGAAGTGACGGTCTTGCTGTGTTTCCGGGTTTCGTTGTTGCTCAATTGTCTTTGGGCGGTGCCTGCGGGATCAAACCTACAGAATGGGCGATGTCGGCAAATTCTTCTCTGGAAACATTGTCCAGGTTCTTTCCTCTTTTGGACAGCTTCTCATTGATCTTGACGGCTTTTTCCACCATGCAATCGTGCGTTTCCGCTGACCCACCCACCAGGGCGAAGTTTTCACCTTTGGTAATTCGCTTATGGCCATCGGAATCCAATCCGACACCCAGCATCATTGTCTTGCCGTTTCTCTTGCTGTTGTTTGGTATGTTGGCCATACGGTTTTCAAAGTAATCGCTTCAACCAAATGTGCAATGATGAACTGAATAAAAGTAAAGTTTCTACCTCCGAAACGGCTCGGAGATTGACATTGTGCAAGGTTCCTCTTCTATTGGATGGTATGATGAAATCGTACGTCAGATTCTTCGCCGTTATTGGCGGATGCATCACGGGCTGGACAGTGGGGGTGAACGCCGCCCAAACCGGCGTGATCAATGCCGAACGTGTGAATGTGAGAACCCAGCCTTCCATTGTCAGTGAAGTGGTCGCTCAGGTGAACACCGGTGATAAGGTGCAGGTGCTGGAATTCATTACCTTGAACGACACTATTCCCGGTAATCCCGCTGAATGGTACCGTATTGCCGTGCCGGAAGGCGCCAAGTTCTGGGTTTCGGGAGATTACATTGATAGCGGAGATGATACAGTCACCGCCAGCCAACTGAATGTGCGAGCCGGTCCGGGACAATCTTATACGGTTATGGCCCGGTTGAACCGGGGGGAAAAAGTGGAGCGTATTCTCGAGTCAGACGGATGGGTCTCCATCAAGCCTCCAGCCGAAGCTTTCGCATATGTCGCAACAAGTCTGGTGGATCTGGACGATGCAGTCGCGGAGGAAACCAAATCTCAGGAACCTCCTCCGGTTGTGATCCTGGATGATCCCAGTTCCGGTCACACAACCATTCTCAAATCAACCGTTGAAGGCAATCAAGCCGACGAAGCTGTTTCCGAAGAGTCAACTCAAACAACGGAACCTGAAAAATCCCGGGAAGAGGAGGAGGTTGTAAAGGAAGTGGAATCGATTCCTCCTGCTGAAGTCAGCACTCAGGAGGAAATGGCAGAAATCAAACCTCAAGACGAACAGGCGACCCCGATCACCGAAGAGAACACAGCGACCGAAGTGCAGGAATCCGGACTCAGGCCCATTGATGTGCCTGTTCCCATGATTCCTTCCGACGGTCGGCGGCTCCCTGCGGAAACTCTGGTGGCAGAGAATCCGGTGGACCCTGCTGATGAGCTGCGTCGTATTGTAACCCGTGAGGGCATTGTCAAACGAAGTCGCAGTATTCAATCCCCAACCTACCACCGCCTCGAGGATCCGGATACGCATCGCACCATGAATTATCTTTACACCGGACGCCTTCACTTGGAGACCAGCGCCAGCAGCGCTGATTTGGTTCCTTATGAGGGATACAAGATTCGGGTGACCGGACAAGAATCCGTTGATCCACGCTGGCCCAGGATTCCCGTGATTGAAATCGAAAAGCTGGACTTGGCAGACTAATGTCGGACATGGAAAACTTGATTGATGGCCGTCGCATCGCAGCGACCATACACGATGAGACTGCTGTAAGGGTGGCGCAGTTGAAGGACAAAGGCATCACTCCCGGATTGATTTTTATCCGAGTCGGTGAAGATCCTGCGTCGAAGGTTTATGTCGGCATGAAGGAACGTAAGAGCCAGGAGTTGGGCATTGCGTCGTCCACACAGGTGTTGGATGAGCAGACCAGCCAGGATCAATTGCTTGCCATCATTCGTCAGCACAATGCCGATCCTTCGATCCATGGTATCCTTGTTCAGGCGCCTCTGCCTAATCACATCGATGAAACCGTGATTTATTCCGCCGTGGATCCAGCCAAGGACGTGGATGGTTTCCATCCTGTGAATGTGGGCAAATTGATGCTCCATCAGCCCGGGGGATTCCTGCCTTGCACACCCGCCGGCGTGCATGAACTGCTGATTCGAAGCAACATCAAGCTCGAAGGTGCGGAAGTGGTCGTGCTGGGGCGGGGGAACATCGTAGGCAAACCGATGGCTGCGATCCTCATTCAAAAAGCCGAACACGCCAACGCCACCGTGACCGTGTGCCATTCAAGGTCCAGGGATATTGTCGAACATTGTCGGCGTGCCGACGTCATCATTGCGGCGCTGGGAGTGCCGCAGTTTGTGAAGGCGGACATGGTGAAGGAAGGTGCTGTCATCATGGATGTCGGAGTCAACCGTATTCCGGATCCTTCCGCCAAATCCGGATCAAGGCTCGTGGGAGATGTTGATTTTGAAACCGTCCAGCCCAAGGCGGGAGCCATTACTCCAAATCCCGGTGGTGTCGGCCCCATGACCATTGCCATGCTTATGAAAAACACCGTGCTGGCCGCCGAGCAGCAATCCAGATGACAAACTGTCGAAAAATGGTGGAAGTTACGCGGTGCTCAGCGTAAGCAAACGCGTCAAAACCTTTGAAAGCAAAACACCATTTGACCGCGCTGCAGGCGAGCGGCAGCCCAGCCCTGCCTTTCAAAAAAACAGAATAATTTTTTAAAAAACTATGGAACCATCAAGAATATTGCCGGACCTGCAGACATCATTGCTTTGTGAAGATGTCCGCCAGGAATCCAATGGAAATTTTATGCTCATCGGGGTGTTGGGGTTGGTGCGGGTGCCGCGCCTGCCTGTGACCGCCCTCAAACTTTGCGTGTTCAATCGCTGGACCGCTGGATTTGGACAGTTCACGGAAGAAGTGCGCCTGATTTCGCCCGATCAAACCTCGGTGATTCGTAAGAGCACGGTTAAGTTTGCATTGAAGGATGTGAACACCCACGCGACCAACGTGTCATTGTTCGGTCAGGTTGAGTTCAAGGAAGCAGGAGTTCATTACATTGAAGTTCTGGTAGATGAAGTCATGAAATTGCGTTACCCTCTGAATGTGGTTGTGGCCCCGCAGCAGCAACAGGGCGGCCAGCAGCAAGCACCCCAGAATCCACCGCAGCAATCCTGATCGTTCCAACGTGATCCAAGGATCGCCGTTGGCGGGAGCACGAGCATGACTCTTCCCTGCACACCTCGAGGTATCGCGGATTGGGCTTCACGGCGCAAAACCGCGGTCCTCGTCTATGTGCTTGGCATGGGCTGCCTGGTGGCCACGGTCATGGGGTGGTTTGTCTGGACGCGCTGGCTTCCGGTCTGGGAGGAAGCTATCGTCTCCTTTCCTCCCGGGAGCCGCATCGAAAAAGAGCAGTTGATGCTCGCATCCGATGCCGGGCAACCCTTGACCGATAATCTGTTTTTGTCCTTTGAGTGGATCTCCGATCCGGATGAGGAAAGTGCTTCCACCTCGGACATACGCATCATTTTTCGGTCGAATGAATGCCGGATAGGGTCGCTGCTCGGATATGTTTCACTACTTTATCCGTATGGATATATCATTGATCTTGATCCGGACAAACTCCAGCCATGGTGGCTGACACGCAGATATTTCTTCTATCTTGGCGGATGGGGTTTGTTGTGGCTTGGAATGCTGGGCTGTTGGTGGGGCCTGGCGATTGCCTATGCCATTCCGGTTTTTTTGCTGGCCTATTTTCTGGGTCGGGAAACCGGAGTAAGAACCGTTTTCAGATTGAACCTTATGAGCTTGATGCTGCCTGCTCTGTTTATGTCCACCGCATTCGTGCTCTACGCCTTTCGGCGGCTGAATCTGCAGGAATTCCTCACCGCCGGGGTGGTGCACATTCCGATGGCATGGGGTTTGATCTTTCTGTCGACCTTGCGCCTTGATCGCAAAAAGTCCCTCTCAGATCATTCAACCCCTGCCGGGACGCTTTCTTCCAATCCATTCGGGCATTCCGAATCGGGAGGAAAATCTTCCAGCTACAATCCTTTTGGAGGAGGGGATAAACATTAATCCAGATTCAATGCTGATCTGCCAGGTAAAAGGACCGGAGCCCGACCGCTTCGTTCACTTCCGTCAATGCCATCTTCAGAATATTTAAATCCTCTGGTTGATGCTCTGAGGAAATAGCCAATCGAATGAGGAATCCTTCGCTGATTCCCGGATAACGAACAATGCTAGGATAGACCCCGTGCTGAATGAATGTGTGTTCGATTTCTGCCCGCTTATCGGGATCTTTCATTCGGTCGCCTGCAAATGAAAAGACCGGAAATGAAAGTTTGACGCCAGGTAACTCCTTGGATTGCCTCAACAGCCCATCCATCACCGACAGGTTATCCTTCAGACGTTGGTGGCGTTCTTGATCCTCGATCAACACCTTCAGTCCGGCAGAACAAGCCTCACCTAATCCAACCGGGAAAGGGGTGTGTCCGGACCAGACAGGCGACTTGGATTTGACCGCCTCGATCACCCGATGGCCGCCTACAACCGCACCCCCGTGACAACCCAATGCCTTGGCCAGTGAGATGGTTCTGATGATGTTTCTCTCTCCCCAGTCAATCTCCGAACCGGTTCCTTTCCCCCTCACTCCCATGACCCCGAATCCGTGCGCATCGTCAATGACAAATCCGATCTTTTCGGAGAGTGACGTGTGGAGATCGGATAGAGGCGCCACCGTGCCGTCCAATCCAAACACTCCATCCGTCAAAAGAAAACACCTCGAAGGAACTTTCAATGTGTTACAAATCTCACTGGCCGCTTTCGCATTGCGGTGTTGGTAAGAATGAATTGGAATGCCCGAGAGGCGGGCGGCATCCTTCAGACTTGAATGAGCCATACTGTCGATGATCAAGTGTGAAGCGTGTTCTCGAAAAAACTGAGCCAGACTCAGGTTGGCCAGGTAGCCGGCTCCTGTGAGCACCGCGGATTCGCCGTCCAGGAACGTGGCGAGTTCGGTCTCCAATGTTTCAAAGACTTTATGATTGCCTGTGGTGTTGCGGGATGCCCCCACGGAAACATGTCCTGTTTGTTGAATAGAAGAATTCAAGCGGCCAAGCACCTCCAGATGGCTGCTTAATCGAAAATAATCGCAACCCCCAAAATACAGCAGCGCCTTTCCCTCGAAATCGACCAGCCGCTCGTTAATATGTGACAGGGCCGGACTCATGTCATGTTCCGCAGAAAGTTGCCTGCACCACTTCTTCCGGTTTTGGGGGTGTCTCGAATGCTTCGTATTGGGGGCGGTCCTCGAAAGGCAATCTCAGCGCTTCGCGCAGAGTATGGAATGGCTGGAAATCATGACGATAGGCGGCTTGAATGGCCTCTTCGACCCGATGGTTCCTTGGAATCACGACTGGATTGGAACCGCGCATGCGATCCAGCGAAGTTTGCTTGTTTTCCTGCGTTAAACGCGATTGCCACTCTTCGAACCAGCTCATGACTTGAGGTGCATGGCCAAACAACGACATGAATGGGGCGGTGTTGCCGGTTTCTGCGGATTTTGTGAGATAACGAAAGGTGAGGGTGAAGTCCGCCTTGTGATCCGCCATGAGGTTCAATAGCGATTGGGCAATCTGCCAATCGTCCTGGCTGAAACTGTCGAGTCCAATCTTGGTGTTGAATCGCCTGGCGAGTGCTTCGGTATAAAGAGTGGAAAACTCACCCAGTACGGGGGTTGCTTTTTCAATCGCCGTTTCCTGTTTGAGATCGATCAAGGGCAACAAGGTTTCTGCAAATCGTGCCAGATTCCAGTGAGCCATCGAAGCCTGATTACCATAGGCATAGCGTCCCCCGTGATCGATGGAACTGAATTTTTTATGCGGGTGATAGGTGTCCATGAACGCGCACGGACCGTAATCGATCGTTTCACCTGAAACATTCATATTGTCCGTGTTCATCACCCCGTGGATGAAACCAAAGGACATCCACTGCGCGATCAGGTTCGCCTGACGCTTGATAACCGAACCGAGCAGGGCAAGGTAGGGTTCCTTTTCGTTTGCCACATCGGGATACAGACGGTCGATCACATAATCAGCCAGTTGTTTCAGGTGCAGGTGGTCTTCACGAATGGCAAACCATTGAGAAAAGGAGACCCGGATATGTGATTTCGCCACTCGGGTGAAAACGCCTCCTGGTTGAGGGATTTCTCGAAACACCATTTCACCGGTCGAAACCGCCGCCAAAGCCCGCGTGGTCGGGACCCCAAGCGCCGCCATGGCCTCTGAAACCAGAAACTCACGCACCACCGGTCCCAGGGCCGACAAACCGTCGCCCCCCCGTGAAAAGGGCGTCCGCCCCGAACCTTTGAGCTGTATGTCACGCCGGATGCCGTCCCGATCAATGACCTCGCCCAGGAGCAGGGCACGTCCATCGCCCAATTGCGGAACCAGGTTGCCGAACTGATGTCCGCAGTAAGCCATGGCCAAAGGCTCCGCGCCCTCCGGAATCTGACGGCCTGAAAGAATATCAAGTCCTGCTTGCGATTCCAATTGATCAGGATCCAACCGCAGTGTTTCAGCCAGATCACGGTTAACACCCACGAATACAGGCTGCTCAGGCGCGGCAGGTCTGACGGGTTCATAAAATGCCGCCGGCAATCGAATATAGGAATTATCAAAGTTAAACATCATGCATCAGGTCCATCGAATGTAGGTGCATTTGAGCGAAACGCAAACGGGATCTTCAGGATAAACAGGTTTTACAGGATGCCAAGTCAAGGAGTAAACACACTACGAAATCCGCCAGCGGTTCCTTTGCTGCGCGAGACTTGTTGAACGCTTTCCTGGATAGAGTTTTTATTTTTCCTTGCTTTCAATTTGTTCTTTAACAACAAGTGAGAACCCGCTTCATTGTCCACCGTTATGAGTGAAGATGCCCGAATAGTATTCGTGCTCCTGGTCACCACCTTTTTGGTTGGTCTTGGAATACGGGAATTGAAAAGTGATGACGTGAACAATCCGGTGGCATCAAAGTATGAGTTGGTTGAACATTGGCCCCAGCTTCCTGATGGGTTTGTTCTGGGAAATCCTACGGGAGTTGATGTTGATTCAGAGGGGAGTGTCTGGGTGTTTCACCGAAGAAGCAGGCGATGGTCGGTTCCCATGCCCCAAGCAAAGATCGTGGATAACACCGTGACTCAACTTGATTCCAGCACAGGGCAATTGTTGAAAAGCTGGGGATCAAATCGATTCATCATGCCTCACGGATTGATGGTGGACAAAGCGAATCATGTATGGGTCACAGATGTCGGCTTGCATCAGGTTTTCAAGTTTGATTCTAACGGTGAATTGCTCCTGATTCTCGGAGAAGCTGGCGTTTCGGGCCTGGACGATGCCCATTTCAATCTACCCGCCGATGTGGCTGTCTCTTCGGATGGATCGATATACGTTGCTGATGGTTATGGTAACAGTCGGGTGGTCAAATTTTCCGCGGAAGGTCGCTATCTGACAGGGTGGGGAACCAAGGGGCGAGGGGAGGATGAGTTTCGGATACCCCATGGGATTGATTTGGATCGTGATGGTAACATATATGTCGCCGATCGTGAGAATAACCGCATCAAGAAATACAACGCGGCAGGGAGTCTGCTGTCGATCTGGCAAAACAAAGAGGCCGACCAGTTGTACTCGGTGTCCATGCACCCCAATCTTCCTCGACTATTCGGCATTGATTACGAAATAAGTGAGCAGGGTGAGATTCTTGGTTCGGACATCATCCTGTTTGATTTGGATCTTAATCTGAAAGCTCGGGTTGGACGAAGCGGTGGCTTTAATGGGCCGATTTCAAGGTATCACGACATCGTGGTAGACAAACGAGGCAATGTTTATGTCGGGGATATTTTGGGGAATACCATTCAGAAGTTTAGCGTGACTCCGTGACAGAAAAATCTCAATGGGACACTATGTCAATTTCCTGAATCCCTCTGTTTTGAGAACGTATTGATGAGAATTCGTATGGTGGGCGGTCAATTCTGTAGAGGGGACGGCTACTTGTCGAAAAGGCTGTCGTAAACTGAATCTATCTGAAATCCATCAACACCCTCTTCGGTAAGGCGCCGAATGTCAGCCTCTGCCTGCTCGAGATGATTTTCGGCGGAGTAGCGAAATGTGTTGATGGCTGGGAGGACCAACACTCCCGCTGATTTCAACAAAGCGATGTCGCCTGGTTCAAGTTGCCAGGGTAGTCCGAACCAGAATCGGTGTGTCAGATTGAGGTTCCTCCCTTGTCGCAGTTGTTTCAGTTCGAGGTCGGTTGTGGTGAACCTGACATGCTTCAGAAATCGTCTGGTCTCGTCATTTCCGGTGATGGATATCGTCGAGGTGTTCAACTGATGTTTGACAATGAGTTGATCGATTGTTTCAAGAAATGATTGGGAATCCCGATCGGTCTTGATGTCCAGCATCACGCCGAGTCCAAGTTCATGACATGTTTGCAATGCTGTCTCAAACCGTATGATCGAATCCTTGCTATTCAGGTAGGAGATGGATGTCAACTCGTTGGCTCTGTAATTCTTGATGCTTCCCGGTTTGCCGCAGGCTTTCTCAAGCATGGCGTCGTGGAACACCATAGGGATACCGTCGCTGCTTCTTTGGATATCGAGCTCGATCATGTCGTAGTGAGAAGCCCCGGCAAGCCGGATGGCGGTCAGGGAACATTCGTGTGATTCGGGTGTGATGATGCCTCCTCTATGGGCAATCAGTATGGGATGATGACGCGCAATGGAGGCCGGATCATTCAGGTGAATCAGATCCGGATTCTTCCGAGTAGCCGCCTGTGTGGTGTTGATGGCTGCTATTTGTTTGATAGCTTCGGGTGTGCGCGTTTCCGGGGTGTGGTGCAGTAGCCTTACTTTTCCACGTTTGTTTTCAGCGAAACATGCTCCCTGGAAGACGATTGTGTCGCTTAGCCTTACGATGCCATAACTGAAATCCGCAGCAGATACACCGACAAGCCTGAAGCTTTCATCGACCTTCAGCAGTCCAGGGTTATCCGGGCTTCCGTAGCATCCAAACCACCAATGTCCATCCATGTAGCCCGCGGTCTGAATGCCAAGTCGGGTCTGGCTGGTGGGTAAGTCGTGTCGCGCCTGGAATTGAAATTGTTCGTCATATTCGAACAGGTAATTCTTTTGGTGATGGCCGGGCAGACCTCCGACCAGAATGAATTTTTTGTCGTGATAGGCGATTCCCCCGCACCCATGCACCAATGCCGGGACTGGATGCCTGGATATCCGGTTGAGTGTTTCTGCATCATAAACGTATACCCAAGGATCGGATTCGCCGGCCGGGCGATTAAAGGATCCCAGTTCAACCGCAACGAAGACCTTGCCGTCGTGATAGGTCAAATCCCCATGATGACTGGCCACATCTATTTTGTTCAGAACTTTTCCGGTGAGATCGGTTTTGACCAGTTGCACTGTGTGCGACCAAAAAATGAAATGCCCGTCCGTCGCGACACCTTGAAGGTGCCCGCCATAAGTACCCTCACATTCTATCCAGGATTCGAAAAGGGGATGGTTGCCTTCTTCAAGCCTGGTGGCGGCATGAATGGAAAGGGATGTCCCTGGCAAAAAGTTCATGCAGAACGCAATGAACGGCAGTACGCTGAATTTCAATCCAGCAATGATTGAACAAGGTGAACGTCGGATTCGGTGCCGTTTTATGAGTCGTAAGGTATTGGAATTCATGATGGCTGAGAGATGATCATCCTACGGTTTATGCGATGACTCAAGCATTTGTGATATCTCCGGACTGCTTGCGCTTGATGTATCCCTTTTCCTGATCTATGCATGAAGCCATGAAACCAGTCACCTTGTTCCACATTTTGCTTGCTGCATTTCTCCATTCTTGGGTGCAAGCATCCGGTAAACCCAACGTGGTGATCGTTCTAATAGATAACCACGGCTATTTTGAACTCAGCAGAAACGGTCATCCCGTGGTTCGAACTCCACACATCGACAGGCTTTCCGAAACGGGAGTCAACTTTACCGATTTCAACGCCTCTCCTTTTTGTTCGCCCAGCCGGGGAGAACTGTTGACGGGCCGCTATGCCCTTCGCTATGGAATTCATAATACGGTGGGTGGCGTTTCCATTCTCCATCAAAATGAAACCACCATGGCGGACCTGTTGAAATCCGCCGGATATAGAACAGCGGTGTTCGGCAAATGGCACCTTGGCATGTCGCACCCGTATACACCTGATTGTCGTGGTTTCGACGAACACTACATCCACGGTGGAGGTGGTGTGAGTCAATTGGAGGATTACTTCGGGAACAATCATATGGATGCCACCTACACTCACAATGGGCAGTATGTGAAATCGAGGGGGTTTTCCACCGACGTGTTGTTCGATCAGGGAATCGACTTCATGAATCGAAATCGTGAGCATCCATTTTTTTGTCTGATCACCACTCCTGCGGTTCATTTTCCAACACTGCTTCACCCCGAAACAGGCAAACGTCTCAAAGAGCGCGGAGTTTCCGATGAAAAGCAGCTGCCCATCTGGTCCATGATTGAAAACGTGGATGACAATGTGGGACGTCTTGTGGATTATCTTGAAAAAAGTGGACTGAAGGAGAATACCCTGCTTTTCCTGATGTCTGATCAGGGTGTGAATGACCGGGGTGTCATACATCGGGCGGGAGAGGGAACACAACGAGGTGTTCAATACGATGAAAAACATCAGGTCTACTGCATGGTTCAATATCCGCAGTTGACGGACGCAAAACCCGGAGATCGCTCGGAATTGACCGGCATGGTGGATGTGTTGCCCACGGTGCTGGATGTATGCGGATTGGCTCTGCCGCATAACTTGGATGGGAAAAGCATGAAACCGCTTCTGGCTCACCGTACAGGTTGGAACGACGAACGTAAACTGATCATTCAATGCCCCCGGGCGAGAGATCGTTCAAAATGGGGCAATGTGTCGGTCAAATACAAAAAATGGCGACTGGTCGATGGAAAGGAACTATACAACATTGCCGAGGATTACGGACAAACGAACAATGTCATCCATCAGCATTCGCGATTGACGAAGGAATTGAGTGATGCTTACGAAACGTTTTGGGCTTCACTTCCACCCCAAAGGGAATTGTTGTCGGCGCATGTGCTCGGAGCCGAGGAAGCAACTTTCGTGAGATTAAACGGAATGGACTGGTATGAAGGCGGCCATCCATGGCCACAACAGGCCCTGGCAAAACGCAATCAACAAGGAAAGTGGCGCGTGGAAATCGCAAGGGATGGAAACTACCGGTTTGAACTGCGCCATTATCCGCGTGAAGAACCTCGCCCAGTATTGGCAATGAAAGCCAGCGTTCAAATCGGGGAGCAGAAAAGGAGTGTTTCTCTTGATTTGACAGCCACGCACGCATTGTTGGAGTTATCGCTGAAGAAGGGAACCTTCGATATGATGACAACCTTTCAACATCCGGTTGGACATGATGGAGACCCTGAGTGGGGTGCCTACTATGTTTATGTGGATTACCTGGGGCAATGAATTATTCTGACACTCAGTCAAGCCAAGCCACGAAACAGGTGGACTGGCCCCACGCGTTCCGAACTTTGGGTATTTTTTAAATTGTGATCCTCACGTCCGCTGCGCCAGGATCGCCTTGACACAGAGGTAGTTTTGAAGTCGCGATTGAGCAGTCCTTTTAAAGCCGCTATGTAGCCTGTCACTGAAGAAAGCGACCCACTATACTTCCTCCCAATGCCCAGGTGATGGTACGGGGAAACGACCTTCCTCATCGGGTTTGACAGGAACCTGGCTCTGGAAATCCAATGTTTCCAGTGGACGGCAGAATTGGAAGCGGGATTGCATCATGTCCTCCCATGTCACCTCTGCCCCTGTGTGTGTGGCGGCACGCCCCATCAATGAGGTCAAGTCGGAGTAAACCGCTCTTCTCGCTTCGTTGTAGGGTAAATCCTTGCGAATGGCTTCGATGAAATGATTCCATTCGTATTGCCAGGGACTGTGTTCATCCGCAGTGGGTGTCCAGGAAATGTGGTCGCGGCCAATGCGTTGATCCTTGAATTCATGAACCGTCGCACGGTGTGTTTGCCCGGAGAACTGCGCGGCACGCTGCGTGCCATGAATGAAGGTGGCAAATTCCGTTCGCGCGTTATGCTGACGGCGGAAACCACAAAGCGCCTTGGTGCCGTCCGCGAAGGTGTATTCCATGGAATAGGTGGCCAGGTTTTGACCGCAATCCGTGCTTTTGGCGTCCCGACCTCCCATGGCAACGCAGGAAACCGGCCAGGCATCTTTGATCCAACAACATTCGTCAATCTGGTGAATGAGGTTGTCAACCATGTGCCCGGAACCGACCCAGAACAGGTGGATTCTTCCAAAATTGAGCTGGGAGGCAAAATCAAATGCCTTTTCGCCCTGGGGATTCAACCAACCCGCGCTGCCAAGACGATTCGCCCGGATCAACTGGATTTCTCCAAGTGCACCGTCACGAATACGGTCGATCAGAGCCTGTCGAGCGGGGGAATGGCGACATTGCAGGCCAGCCGCGATCTTGACACCTTTTTTATCTGCAACCTCGGCGGTCTTTAACAAACGGTGGAGACCGGCCGGATCTGAAGCGAAGGGTTTTTCCATGAAGACATTGATGCCTCGACTCACGGCGTACTCGACATGGAGGGGCCGGATATACGCACGCGTCGTGCACATGGCGATGTCACCAGGGCGGAGCGTGTCGATCGCCTGCCGATAAGCATCGAACCCCTGGAATTGACGTTCGATCGGAACATCAATGTCTTTGCCGAAACTTTGCTTCAATGCGGTCAAACGCTCCCGGATGGGTTCCGAATGAAGGTCTGCTGCGGCCCAGAGTTTGACCGGTCCCCGGTAGGGAACCGACAAGGCGTCCCGAACAGCGCCCGTGCCTCGTCCGCCACATCCGATCAAGGCGAGACGAATGGTTGGATCATCGGCGGCGAACACATTTCCCGGGACCACAGAGAGAAGGGCTGCGCTTCCGGCCATTTGACCACTCCGTTGCATGAACCGCCGACGACTCACCCCGGCGTGGTTAGGAGAACCTGCCATGATTCATATCTAGCGCAACTTCCGTCTGTTTGCTTGTCTTCGGTTGTTATATGTTGGGCACATTTTGTTGTTCTGTCGTCGTGACCATGTTTCCGGGTTGGATTGCGCCGTTATAAACGGGGCTGTCTGTCTTCAATTCAGATGTGGACTTTATGTCGCGTGTGTCAAAAAAAAGCGGCATCCCATCTGACATGGGACGCCACTTTCCACGACATGAGAATACACGTTACTTCTGACTAGACCCAAGGCTTGGGTGTGCGAACGGGAGCATTTGTGTCATGATCGATCGGTTCGATTTCACGTCCAGTACCGTCGGTAAGCTTACGCGTCTTTTCATCAAACAGAACCGTCATGCTCAGGCGTTCGGAAATCTCCGACATGGCGATGACTGCATGTGAACGAACAGCCACTTCGATGTTTCCGTTGGGTTGTTCCCCGGATCGGATGCAGTCAAACCAGTTTTTCTCATGTGCGGGAACACTGCCGACCCGTTCCCCGATACTGAAGTCTTCGGGATCAATCTCGTCCGTGAAAGGTCTTTCCGGACGCAACTCCACGTTGTTCTGACTGGACGAAAAATTCATCGTGGCCTTGTGCCCGCGAATGGTGTCGGCAACTCCTTTTTCGTTCACCGTACTGCCTGCCACAAACAGGGTTAATCCGCTTGGAAATTCGGCCAGCAAATGAGTGGTGTCAGTGATTTCCCGGTCTGTTGAAATGGCTCTTGTTCCCGTGCAGACCACCCGGTGCGGGAATTCCAGAACCGGATTAACCATCAACAAAGGAGTCACTCGATGTGGCAGCAGATTGCCCAGAATCCCATTGTTGTAGGCATAGTATTTGTGCCAACTGAAGTAATGGTCCGGATTGAAGGGGATCTTCGGGGCTTGTCCCAGCCAGCGGTTCCAGTCCAGATTTTCAGGAGTGGCATCCGGATCATTTTGATATGTCCATTCGCTGCGGGGATAGTTGTTGCGACAATACGAGGCCTGCATCCAGACAAGCGGTCCTGCCAGACCCTCTTTTACCCATTGGGCTGCTTGATGATATTTTTTGTCGGAACAGAACTGGGAACCCAATTGAAACGTCATACCGGTGCGTTTGCAGGTGTCATACACCTCGAAAGCTTCACGCAGGTAACGCGTCATGGGTTTTTCGCAGTAAACATGTTTGCCGGCTTCCATGGCATCGATGGCACACGGAGCGTGCCAGTTGTCGACCGTGGATATGGTGACCGCGTCGATATCTTTTCGCTCAAGCAGCTTGCGATGATCCGTGTAGGTCGCATCGTCAGGTAACTGCAGCATTTCCTGCGCCTGTTTGAGTCGTTTTTGATAAACGTCACATACGGCTGCGGTGGCGATATTGTTGTCGGCGGCATGCCGACTTTGGTAACGCACATGGGCCTGCCCCTGGCTGCCGGTTCCGATAAAACCGACGACGATCCTGTCATTGGCTCCAAGGACTTTCCCCGCATACGGCGCCTTTTGTGCTTCGATCGCGGATTGTGCTCCCAGTCCGACTGCCGTGATGCCGGCGGAGAGGGTGGCGGTTTCTTTCATGAAGGTGCGGCGTGTGCGTCCTTCCCTAGGTTTGTTGGATGTTGAGGTTGGCATGGCTATTTAGGAATTTATCCAAAATATGACCAACCACGGACAAAAGCTCCACCTGCTTTTTGGTGTTGGCTGTCCCTTTTTTGCTTTGACTTGGGGAGGGGGTTAATTGTCCGGTTAGAGAACTTCGCTTATCATGACTTCGCGTCCGAGTTTGAGAGATCGTTCAGCTGCTTCCAGCGCAGCGATGACTTCCACTTCTTCGTCGATTGGAACTGATTCGTTGCCTGTCAACACGTAATCCATAAACGCCTCCAGAAGGTAGGAATATAGGTGGGCAAGATTCGGGATGACATGCCGCCACCCTTTGGTGCCGTGCAGGTTGATTTCATATCCTGCACGCATCTTCTCCTGTTCCGCAACGGTGAGAACCACGTCGAGATCGTTGGCAAATCGAATGCGTGCGATGTTGGCTCCGGGTCTGCCCACGTTGATGGCGCTCACCGCTCCTCTGCCCAAAACCGCATAAATCATTGAGAGTGCATGGATGCCGTAATAGATCAGATCGTTCCCACAGGTTGCACTCGCCAGGTGGACGTTTCCGAGTTTTGGGAGTTCTTCACGGAGTCGAATGATATCCGGTACAAATCTCAAACTGCTGGCCGACATCAGGGGAGTGCCGGTTTGCTTGGAAAGTCGGGCAATTCTGGACGCATCACGTGCGTTCATGGCAAGGGGCTTGTCGCAAAAGGTCGGGATACCTTTTTCCAGGGAGTCGAGCGCGTATTTCCATTGTTCTCCGGTCCCGTCGTCGATCAAGATGACGGCGTCCACGTCGTCGCAGCATTGCTCGGGGGTGTCTGTCACGGTGTCGATGCGACACGCGGCGGCCATCGCGCGTGCGGCCTGGGGATTCGTATCCCAGACTTTGACAACTCTTGCCGAACTCAGACGGCGTTGTGATTTGACAAACACTCCTTCAAACTCCGCGGCCTTGCCTTCATCCCAGCCATTGAAAGTGGTTGCAAAGGCCGTTCCATGATTGGAACCCGATTTGCGTTCTTCCCCCGGTCGTCCATAGGTCGCTGCTGAAACCAGTCCCAACCGAAGTTGTCTGCCGGGCGTTTGTCCATGGTTTTGAATGGCCAATCCGGTGGTGGATGCCGCTGCAAGCATGTGCATTGTTTTTTTGCCAAACGTCCGGCGACACATTTTTGTATGATGTTGTTGGGGGTGAGGTTTCATCATGTCAGTTTCTAATGGGTTGGGAGATGCGCAGGTATGCGAAGAAATCCCTTAGCTGTTGATCACTCAGGTCGATCAGCAAACCTTCCGGCATCAGACTGCGGCTGTTGGGTTCCATGGATTCGATCTCTGTGTTGGGCAGGGTCACATCCTGACCGTCCAGTCCTCGCAGCACTGTGACCTGATTGTCACGATCCACCTGAAACCCGGCAAGTGACCTGCCATCCTTGGTCTCAATGTTCACATACTGATATCCCTCACGTATCTCTGCGTTGGGGTCCAGAATGCTGGTCAGCAAAGTGCCCAGATCCTTTCGCTGGTAAGCGGTCAGATCAGGTCCGACCTGACCGCCTTTGAAAAACAATTTGTGACAAACGCCGCATCGTTCGAGGAAAATGGGTTCCCCCTTGTAGGGATCTCCTGAACCACCCTGCAGTATGGTTTGGATATGACTCTGCTTGATGGGAATGGTTTGCTCGCTCCCGGACTGCTTCAATGGAAACATTTCGGCTGCTCTGTCCCGGATGCTTTGATTGGCATGTGACCGGAACAGGTCGGCGATTTCATTTGGTATGAAAGACACACTCAATGCACCGGATTCAATGTTTTCAAACAGTTTCTCGGTCCATCGGGGTCTGTTGGCCAACAAATTCAACGCTGCCAGACGAACGTCATCCGGAATGTCGGGTAAAAACTCGAGGATGGCATCGGCAATGGATTCGGACGTGTAGGCACTCAGGGAAGCGAATGCCGCTTTGCGCAGTTCGGGTGGAGCTTTTGATTTCGCAAGGTTCAGCAACACCGAGAGGTTGGATGTTCGCCGGGCTTCTCCCAAAGTGCGTGTGTAAAGCAGGCGATCTTCCAAGGCTTGCTCTTCGCTTGCTATGATCACGGCGGCTTCCTCAAATGCTGCATCCTCACCCTGACGCAGACGAAGCACCAGAGAACGGGATGTGGCTTGTGCCAGTTCCAACGCGAGTTCGTCCGGAATCACCGGAATGGTGCGTCCGCGGAATGCCTGCTCATATCCTTGCAACAGGGCATCCGTTTGTTCTTCCGTATCTGCAAACGCCAGCAAGTTTGCCAATAAAACCAAATCCTGCCGCTTTCCGTCCACTGCCAACCTTCGAGCCA
>JAQCFT010000494.1 GCA_027619545.1 Verrucomicrobiota bacterium
CGAAGGCAGCGCCGAATGGTACCAGAGTCTCATTCTGAGCGACCAACAGTATGGCGGGCTGATCGATTCGCACGATCGTCCCTTCGTCGTGGAAATCACGACTTCACATGGAGGAGCCATACTTCTTTATGGAGCAGAACACACGAAGGACCCAGACGATATTCAACTCAAAGATATGGAAACCCGCTGGAAACAATTTGCCCCCAGTGTTGCTCTTTGTGAAAGTCGCCTGGGCATCTTGTTCCCCGGCCTCATGGATCCGGTCGGGACGTTTGGCGAACCGGGATTTGTTCACGCTCTGGCAAGGATAAAAAGCATCCCAACCTATACCTGGGAACCACCCATCGAAATTCAAATCGAACATTTACTGAAAGACTATTCAAAAGAACAAGTGGCGCTCCGATTCATCCTCACCCCCTACTTCTCGAACCTGCGATATGGGCGCCCGGATGATCCGGATGCAGTAGTGGAATCTGTCAGGAAAAAGCGAAACCAATGGCCAGGAATAGAAAACGCCTTCCCCAATATGCAATCCCTGCAACATGCCTGGGATAAACATTTTCCAAACGGACCCGACTGGAGGACGGTATCCGACCAATATGAAATGCCGGGTTTTTTAAGTGAAATGGATGCAAACATCATCCGCGACCGACACTTCCTTGCCATTCTGTTGGATCTGGTCAAAAAGGGAGAACGTGTGTTCGCTGTCGCCGGATCAAGCCATGCCGTCAAACTGGAACCTGCATTGAATGCGGCGCTTACACCTGCGACTTCACCTGACCAGGCCCGGGAGTGAAACCAATAAAAATAACGTGATACCAAAGATGGATCTCAAGACTCTCCACTAGAGCGTCATAAAAACACACCAAGCACTACCTGCTCCGTTAAGATTTTCTGATGGAAAATCAATCGAAACACCTGATGAGTGGCGGCACAAACGACGGAACGGAATTCTGGAATTCTACCAGAATCAAAATTATGGACGCATACCGTCAAACGTACCCAATGTATCCTGGGACCATGAAAGCATTGACAATGAAGGAACCCGCCTCATCGAGAGACGCATGGGGACGTCGCCGGATGCTCCAAAGATAACTGGTATCTACTTGATTCGACGCCTGGAATCCTCAATGGTGTCGCCCCTAAATGAATTGGGTGGTTCTTTCCATATTGTCGGCGTTGTTCCTTGGGGTATACGACCTGATCAAGAAAGCAGGGGTACGGGAAAATGCGGTGCCACCGGTGTTGTTCTTCAGTGTGTTGGCCGGCGCCTTGGTATGGCTTCCTTTCCTATGCTGGTCGATGGTCTCACCTGATTCGTTTCCATCGGCTTTGTTTCTGGTGAAACCCATGACCTGGAAAGAGCATGGATTGATTCTGGCCAAGTCCACACTGGTTTCCGCGTCGTGGGTGTTCAACTATTTCGCGGTCAAACATCTGCCGGTTTCGGTGGCCTCACCCATTCGCGCGACCGCTCCGTTGTGGACGATCATGATTGCAGTGTCCTTGTTTGGGGAACGACCCGTAGTCATGCAATGGTTGGGTATCGCCATCATTTTGTGCGGATTCTACGCGTTTTCCTTCGTTGGAAAACTGGAAGGCATCCACTTTCACCGCGATCGCTGGGTGGGGTTCATGATGATCGCCACCCTGCTTGGCGCACTCAGCGCCTTGTACGACAAATACCTGCTTCAAACCCGCGCAATGGAAGCAGCCACCGTGCAATGCTGGTTCTCCATCTACCTGACAGCCGTGTTGGGGCCTTTTTGTGCCCTGTGGCGCATGGGAAAAATCGGCAAATCGACCTTCCACTGGCGATGGAGTATTCCCATGACAGGAATCACCTTGCTAGCCGCGGATTTTTTCTACTTCGTTGCCATATCCCAGCAGGATGCATTGATTTCCGTGGTATCCCCTCTTCGCCGATGCGCCGTACTGATCACCTTCTTCGGCGGCATCATCGCCTACCGGGAGAAAAACATGCGTCCAAAATTGATCTGTATCCTGATTATTCTTATGGGGATTTTCGTTTTGAAATGGAGTTCTTGATTTGATTCTGAACCGCAGATTATCGCAGATTGACGCAGATTTTTTAAAGGACGAAAGCGCTTAACCTATGCCAAGAAGTCATGCCCCATTCAAAAACAACAACCATCTTCCAGGTACCAAAATCTGCGTCAATCTGCGCAATCTGCGGTTCAAAAACACCAATCCGCGACAATCGGCAAAATCTCGAAGATCCCGCGGCTGGGGTGGTGCGGATCAAAAACCTTCAAAATAATCACTTGCGCCAGACTGTTCTACTGATCAAATTGTCTGGAACATGAGGTTAGACTGTAAGGATTCAGAAGAGAAAAAACCATCGGTGACCAACAAGGTCGTGGAATCGTTGTTGAAGCAACGGACCATCACCCTGTTTGGCGAAATCAACCAGGAGGTCGCCGAAAAGGTGACCCAGAGCCTGCTGTGCCTGGATGCCGAGTCGGAGGAACCCATCAAGATTTTCATCAATTCTCAGGGCGGGCATGTCGAATCAGGCGATTCCATATTCGACATGATCCGGTTTGTGAAATCAAAGGTATACATCATCGGAACCGGTTGGGTAGCCAGTGCCGGCGCACTCATTTACTCGGCACCGCCCAAAAAATACCGTTTGTGTCTGCCAAACACCCGTTTCATGCTGCATCAACCCATGGGGGGTGTGGGAGGTTCCGCTTCGGATGCCGAGATCGAGGCTCGTGAGATTATCAAAATGCGCGAACGCCTGAATCAAACTTTTGCCGACCAAACCGGACAACCCATCGAAAAAGTCCGCCAAGATAGCGATCGCAATT